>NZ_JALTON010000005.1 GCF_027000115.1 Thiohalobacter sp.
AATTCGAGCGCCTGCTCGAGACCTATCTCGCCTGCGCCCCGCGCGGCTTCCGCTCCTTCCTCAAGGCGATGCCGGTCTGGGTGAAGGAAAAGCTCTTTCTCAAGGACCTGCTGCGCAAAGAACTCTCTCAGGCACTCGACCTGCCCCGGAAGGCCCTGCCACCCTTGTTATTCTCAGAGCATCATCTGTCGCACGCGGCTTCCGCCTTCTTCCCCAGTCCCTTCCGGAAGGCCGCCGTGCTCTGCCTGGACGGGGTCGGCGAATGGGCCACCACCTCGGTCTGGCGGGGCGAGGACAACCGGCTCGAGCCCCTCTGGCAACTGGACTTCCCCCACTCCCTCGGCCTGCTGTACTCCGCTTTCACTTACTACGCCGGCTTCCGGGTCAACTCCGGCGAATACAAGCTGATGGGGCTCGCGCCCTACGGGGAGCCCCGATATGTGGACCTCATTCTCGATGAACTCCTGGATCTCAAGGCCGACGGCAGCTTCCGCCTGAATCTGGACTATTTCGATTTTCCCACCGGCCTGCGCATGACCAGCCGCAGGTTCCATGACTTGTTCGGCGGCCCGCCCCGTATCCCGGAATCGCCCATTCGCCAAAAGGACATGGACATCGCCTGTTCCATCCAGCGGGTGACCGAGGAGATCGTGCTGCGTCTCGCCCGCACCCTTCACCGGGAAACGTGCCTGGACCGGCTCTGCCTGGCGGGCGGCGTGGCCTTGAACTGCGTGGCCAACGGCCGGCTGCTGCGGGAAGGGCCCTTCGACTCGGTCTGGATCCAGCCAGCCGCGGGGGACGCGGGCGGCGCCCTGGGGGCCGCGCTGGCCGTCTGGCATCACTACCTGGAGGGCGAGCGACCCGCACCCACCGACGACGCCATGCAGGGCGCCCGGCTGGGCCCGGCCTACGGCATGGACGAAATCACCGCCCGGCTGGACACGCTGGGTGCCGTCTACGCGGTGCTGGACGAGGCGCGCCTGTACGACGAGGTGGCGGCGCGCCTGGCGCAGGACCAGGTGATCGGCTGGTTCCAGGGACGGATGGAGTTCGGCCCCAGGGCCCTGGGCGGGCGTTCCATCCTGGGCAGCCCGCTCGGCGCCGAGATGCAATCGAGGATGAACCTCAAGATCAAGTACCGTGAATCCTTCCGCCCCTTCGCGCCCGCGGTCAAGCATGACCAAGTCGCCGACTGGTTCGAATTCGAAGGCGCATCCCCCTACATGCTGTTCACGGCGCAGGTGGCAGCTCACCGCCGCCTGCCCCTGGACGAAGAGGCCCTGGGCGCCATCGGCCTCGAGCGCCTGCGCCTCCAACGCTCGGAGATCCCGGCCGTCACCCATGTGGACGGCTCGGCGCGCCTGCAGACGGTGCACCCCGACACCGACCCGCGCTTCTACCACCTGCTGGACGCCTTCGAGCGCCGCACGGGCTGCCCGGTGCTGGTCAACACCTCCTTCAATGTCCGTGGGGAACCCATCGTGGCCACGCCGGAAGATGCCTACCGCTGTTTCATGCGTACCGACATGGACTGTCTGGTGCTGGAGAACGCCCTGCTGCTCAAGGTCGATCAACCGCCCTGGCGGGAAGACGGTGACTGGAAGAAGGCCCATGCGCTCGACTGAACCCTGCCCCCCCTCCGACCGGACACTGCGCGGTTTCGGGCTCCTGGCCGGCGTCCTGACCGGGCTGGTCTTCGGCCTCGCGTTGCCGCTGCTCCTCGACCGCCCCATATCGGCCTGGCCCTGGCTCCTCGGCGGAACCCTGGCGCTGGCGGGTCTTGCGCGGCCGGCCCTGCTGGGGCCAGTCTACCGTGCCTGGATGGCGCTGGGCGCCGCGCTCGGCTGGGTCAATACCCGGCTCCTGCTCGGGCTGGTATTCTATGGCCTGGTCCTGCCCATCGGGGTGTTGCTGCGCCTCCTTGGAAGGGATCCCCTGGCGCGCGGCTTTTCCGAGAAGCGGACCAGCTACCGTGTTCCGTCCAGAAAGCCGGACCGGCGGCATTTCGAGAGGCCCTTCTGATGCTGGAACTGCTCAAGGATCTCTGGGACTTCACCCGGACCAGAAAGAAGTTCTGGCTGGTGCCCATCATCGCGGCGCTGCTTCTGTTCGGCATCCTGATCGTCATGACCCAGGGGTCGGCGGTTGCGCCCTTTGTCTATACCCTGTTCTGATACGGGTGACGGCTTGTGCAATATGCGGGCCAGAGCATGTGCCCCATTGGTTTTCATGCAGGTAGGGACGGGGAGCGGAAATGAACGGCATGGGGCTGTTGTACATTTTTCCCCTTGTGGGAATCTTCATGGCATTGCGTACGGTATTGCAGATCAGGTTGGCCCTGGCCAGCCGCTCCTGGCCCAGCACGCATGGTGAACTGCATGGGATAAACATACGCGAAGTCACAAGTCGGGAAATGTCGACCGGCAGGCGGAACTGGATGAGCCAGCACCTGACTGCAGAATATACGTACGAGGTCCAGGGGCGTACCTACCGAGGCCGGAGAGTGACCATGTCGGATGGGCTGGTGAAGCCCCGGAAGCAACTGCTCGAGATCATCGAGAATTACGAATACACCCGTTATTGCAGGGTCTACTACGATCCTGGCAATCCCGAGCGATCGTGCCTGATTCCCGGCCTCCGGATGCTGCAGTTCATGCCACTGGTGACGGCGGCCGGTTTTGTGGCGTTTCCGTTGGTTTTCCAGTCGTTTCTCTGATGGCTTTCCGACGTAATGGGGCAAGGGTCGGGCGTCTGCGGATGCGTGGCATGAGTACTGGCAATGTGGCCGGATCAGGGGTGACTAGCCCGCATCTTCCACCAGGGCGGAAGCGGGCGGCAGGCAACCTGTTGTGTTGGCAGGCAATGAACCGGATTTCTTGCCCGTAGCCCGGCGTACGATTTGTGCCCGCCCGCATCCTGCTGCGGCCCTGGCGCAACATGCGGGCTAGGCAGTGAACAGACTGCCCCCATTGCAGTCACCATCATTTGTTCTGACACTCCCCTCGCTGGATCGCGGCTGGCATGGCAGGTGCCATGGTGACGCTGGGCGCGATATTGTTGATCTGGTCGCTGGCATTCTACGAATCCGGGCATCCGGAAGCGTTGCGTTACGCCCTGGCTTTCTTGGGGGTGGTGTTGGTCATGATCGCCTCGCGACCGGGAACCTGGCGCGCCACGCCTGTCTTCGCTGCCGATCGGTGCGGCATCTATCTCGTGCACCGGAACGGCCGGGATTTCACTCACGTGCCCTGGGAGCACGTGGGCGACATTGGGATCGGCTACAAAGAGGGGGTATTCCGATCCGTTGTAGTCGATGTGAGGCTGAAGGGTGCGGACTGGCGGGTTCTTTCAGGCCACCGAAGCGGGGGCATGGATGACACCCTGAACGAGTACAGAAAAATACCTATCGGCAATGCCTGCAGAGATGTTGAAACGACGTTACGTAAGATAGAATCCGTAAGACGGCAGGCCGCGGACTGGCCTGCCTATCGATCGTGATCGGAATTTGGTCGCAGAGCCCGGTCCATCGGCCCTTGCTCACGCTGTCGCGGAAGCCCTTGTTTTAAGGGGTCTCCCGGTAGCGCGAAAGTACAGCCATTCCACCACGAGACTTGCCGCCAGCAGGGCGCCGGTTCCGTAGAATGCGTCCCTGGATGTCTGCCACTGATACTGCAGTAGCAGGACAAACACGCTCGCCACGGTGACGAGTCCGATCGCGATGATCCGGCGATCACCGCCGTAAGTGATGGAGAGGCGCCAGTGTGCGGCCAGAACGAAAAGGTAGATGACGATGAAGATGCTGCTGGTCATCGCCGCGATGCCACCCAGATCGAACAGTAGCGCAAAGGCAATTCCGAGCCCTGCGGTGATATAGAGTCCTTCCACGGATCCGAACCAGACCTTGCGGTCGAAGGTCTCGGGCAGCACGCCATCCCGCGCCAGCGCATAGGCAACATTGGCGCCACCGTACAGTGTGGCGTTCAACGCGGAGGCGATGGAAAACAGCGCGCCCCAGCTTACGAGCAGATAGCCCTTGTCCCCAAGGAAGGGCCGGGCGGCCTCGGCCAGCGCGAAGTCCTCTGCCTTGATCAGGTCCGGCAGGGGCAGATTGCCAACGGCCACTACCGAGACCAGGACGTAAATCAGCGTGACAAGAGCTATGCTGATGTATATGGCCCTTGGCACATTGCGGCCGGGGTTCCGCAAGTTCTCGGAGGCATTGGTCACCAGGCCGAATCCCATGTAAGAGAGGAAGAAGATCGCCATGGCGTCCAGCATGCCCCCGATGTCAGGCCCCGCGAACTGGGGCGTGATACGTTCGATGCGAATGGACCAGATACCCAGAATCACGAACAGGAGAAGAATGCCGATCTTCATGGCCACTATCCAGAACTCTGCACGGCCCACGCCCGATGAGCCTGTGGCGCCCAGAACGGTGAACAACAGGACGATTCCTACCTCGATCATGCTGGCCAGGCCAGGGGTATCGGGGCCGGGGAACAGCGGCATGAGGTAGCCGGAGAATCCTTTCGCAAACAGGGCGATCGAGATGACATAAGTCAGCCAGTACAGGAAACTGAGCGCGCCCGTTACCAGGTTGCTGCCGAAAGCGGCAATGATGAATTCCATAGGACCGGCATTGGACACGATTCGGCCGCCCAGCCATGCATAAGAGTAGGCGACGAGCAGGGCCAGTATTCCGGACATGATGAATACCAGTGGCAGGTTGGGCCCTGCCAACCGGGCGCCCAGTCCGAAGATGGAGAATATGCTTGCACCGATCATGGTGCCTATGGCCAGGGAAACGGCCTGGGTGAGGGTCAGTGTCTTGTTCGGTTCGGACATGGGGGTATCAGCGTCGTTTTTTCGAAGGGCCATTCCGGCCGCTGGCCGGACTGCGGCAGGTGCCAAGTCGGCGGCGGCTGAAAAGAAACTCGGCGCCTGCGACGACGAGATAGGCGGCTCCTGTCCAGTAGAGGCTCTCGTGATCGGTTTCCCACAGATGATTCAGCAGTGCCACCCAGGCGCTCAGGCTCAGCAGGACCCCGGCTAGCGGATAATATGCGGGGATCCCGAGGCGCTTTCTCAGGCGCCAGGCTGACAGATTGATGGCGAGGAAGACCAGCAGAAACGTGGAACTGGAGAATGATGCAATCATCGACAGGTCGGCCAGATTGACGAAGGCCAGTGTGGTTCCCGTAATGACGATGAGGCTGAACCATGGAATGGTGTGCTGTCTGCGAGTGAAGGCGAAAGCAGCGGGCAGTTCCCTTTCCTCGGCCATGACCTTGCCGAGTCGTGCCGTGCCAAAAAGCGTGGCATTGATGGCCGATGCCGTCGAGAACAGCGCGGCGAGTCCGATCAGCAGGAACCCGGCCTGCCCCAGAAAAGGCTGCGCAGCCACGGCCAGTGCATATTCACCGTACTGGCGGATTTCCTCGGGCCGCAGATTGCCTACGGCCACCAGGGCGACCAGTACATAAATCGAGATGGTGATCCCGATCGCCCAGAAGATACCCCGGCCAAGGTTGCGCTCCGGGTTTTCCATCTCATTGATGGCATTCGGAATGAGCTCGAAGCCCTCGTAGGCGACGAAGATCAGGGCGGCGCCCATGACCAGGCCCATCGTTCCCTGGTCTAGCACCGGTACAAGCTGTGTCGGGTCGAGGTACCACAGCCCGATGACGGCGAACAGGCCAAGGATCAGTACCTTGATCGTGACGATCAGGAGTTCGGTGGTACCACTCGCCCTGACGCCGTACAGGTTGATGCCGAGGAAGGCCAGCAGGACCAGCGTCTGCAGAAGGTGGTGCGCCGCTGCCTGTTGCGGGTCGTTCTGTCCCAGCAGGGCCGACCCGTAGGCGCCGAAGGTATAGGCATAGAGGGCCAGCGTGCCTACATAACCTGCCAGCAGCAGCCAGCCGCCCATGCCGGCAATGTTGGGGTGCCTGAACGCATGTTCGAGATAGGTGAAGCTGCCGCCGTCGGAACGGAAGGAAAGCCCCAGATGGGCATAGGAAAGGCCGGTGAGCAGCGCGATGGCACCGCCCAGGGCGAATGCCAGGGGTGCGGCGTGCCCTGCCTGGGCGATGGCGAGGCCCAGCACCGAGAAGATGCCCCCGCCGATCATGCCGCCCACGCCCATGGCAATCACCTGCGGCAGGCTAAGATGGTCGCTGCGGCGAGGCCTTGCGGGGGACGCGGAGGACCTGCGGGCGCGTGGCATCCGGAGATATTGCCGCATGCACCGCCAGGTGACAAGCGCAGCCGCATCACTTGATCAAGCCAGACCAGCGGAACTGCGCTATGTCAGTGCTTGCCCTGGAGGCGGGTTGACCTGCATATTGCACCCTTGTTCATGAGCGTGATGGGCGGGTTCAGAGATCGTTTCGGGCAGGTGCGGATGCATGCAGACTGGTGACGAGGCATGGATGGGCGAGGCGCTGGCACTGGCTGAGCGTGCTGCGGCCGAGGGCGAGGTGCCGGTGGGTGCCCTGGTGGTGCGCGATGGCGAGTGTATTGGTCGGGGCTGGAACCGGCCAATCGCGACCCATGACCCTACGGCGCATGCCGAGATCAATGCCTTGCGGGATGCCGCCGAACGCATGGGCAACTACCGCCTCACCGGTTCGACCCTCTACGTGACCCTGGAGCCCTGCCTGATGTGCAGCGGTGCGCTGGTCCATGCCCGTGTCGAGCGGCTGGTGTTTGGCGCGCCGGACGCTCGCCGTGGCGCGGTATGCTCTCATCTCGACGTCTTTTCCCAGCCCTGGCTGAACCACCGTGTGGCCGTCACCGGCGGCGTGCTGGCCGAGCCGGCAGCCGAGTTGCTGCGGGCCTTCTTTCGCGAACGTCGGGAATAAGACCGGGAGGCCAAGCGTCCCATATCGGGATGGCTGGGCACAGCCATGAGTACGTCCTTGCCCGCAGAAGCAGTCTTATGAATCAGCAGGTATCGCCAACCATGAAGCAGTCGCTGTCTCTGGTGTCCCTTGCCATCCCCCTCTCTGTCCTCGGTGGCTGTTCGAATGAGCCCGATCCGGCCGAGGTGACTGAAGCGTCTCCAGCGCCTGCCGTCCAGGAGGCGACCGTGGCCGAGCCGGCGGTGGAGGCGCCTGTGCCCGCCTATCCCCCGGCCACGGTCGAAATGTCGCTGAAGCAGGTCGGACCGCACTTCTGGTACGCCGAGGGTACGCCGGGGGTGGCCACCGACAACCAGGGATTCGTGTCCAACGCCGGGGTAATCGTGACCGGCGAGGGTGTGATCGTGGTGGACAGCCTGGGCACGCCGTCACTGGCGCAGATGCTGGTCGAGCGCATCCGTGAGATTACTGATCAACCGATCCGCAAGGTCATCGTGACCCACTACCATGCCGACCACATCTATGGCTTGCAGGTGTTCGAGGAACTGGGCGCTGAGATCCTGGCGCCGGTCGGGGCCGAGAACTACCTGCGCTCCGAGCAGGCGCAGGAGCGCCTGGAGGAGCGGCGGTTCTCGCTCGACCCCTGGGTCAATGACCGCACGCGGCTGGTGGAGCCGGATCGCTACGTCGGCACGGCCGAGACCCTGACCCTGGGCGAGGTCACGCTGACGCTGACCCCGGTGGGCAGTGCCCATTCCGACGGGGACCTGACCGTCTATGTCGAGCCGGACCGGGTGCTGTATTCGGGCGACATCATCTTCGAGGGTCGCATCCCCTTCCTGGGCGATGCCAACGCCTCCCGCTGGGTGGCCGTGCTGGAAAGGATGCAGACCCGGGGTCTGACCGCACTGGTGCCTGGTCATGGCCCGGCCGCGAAGGACCCGCAGCAGGCCATTCGTGCCACCTACGAGTATCTTGCCTATTTGCGGGAGAAGATGGGCGCGGCCGTAGCCGAGTTCATTCCCTTCGACGAGGCCTACGCCGACACCGACTGGTCGCGCTTCGCGCACCTGCCGGCCTTCGAGGCAGCGAACCGGCGTAATGCCTATCAGGTCTATCTGGCCATGGAGGCGGAAGCACTCGGCCAGTAGGCAGGCTCAGAGTGTCGGGAAGTCGGTGAGCACACCGTTGAACGCCGGCCGGATTGCCGGTTCCCGGTTCTGTTCCGAGTACCACACCAGAATGTCGTAGTAGGAGCGGATGTTCTCGACATAGCGGACCGGCTCGTGGCCGCGCGCATAGCCATACCGGGTCTTCTTGTACCATTTCTTCTTCGCCAGCAAGGGCAGGTTCTTCTTCACATCCACCCACTTGTCCGGGTCGCCGCCGTTCATCTGGGTCAGGCGCCGGGCATCCTCGAGGTGCCCGAAGCCCACGTTGTAGGCCGCCAGTGCCATCCAGGTCCGGTCGGGTTCGGGAATCCGTTCCGGGATCTTGTCGTGCATCATGGCGATGTAACGGGCGCCGCCCAGGATGCTCTGTTCCGGGTCGAGACGATTGTCGAGACCGAGATGACGCATGGTGTCCAGGGTCAGCATCATGATGCCGCGCACGCCGGTCGGGGAGCGTGCCTTGGGTCGCCAGTGCGACTCCTGGTAGCCGATGGCTGCCAGCAGCCGCCAGTCCAGGCCGGTCTCTTGCGCGGCTTTCTGGAACAGGTCGATGAACTCGGGCAGACGCTGCTGGATGTGGCGCAGGTAGAGGCGTGTGCCCACGTAATCGAAGTTCTGGACGTGGCCGTAGTGGCGCTCGATGAGCTGGGCCAGTGTGCCATCGGCACGAATGCGGTTGAAGAAGGCGCGCGCGGCATCGAACAGGCTGCTGTCCTCGCCATGGGCAAAGGCCCAGGCCAGCTGCTCCGGTTCGTCGATGTCGAAGGCCACGCGCAGTTCCGGGTAGAAACGCTGGTTGAGCCGGAACTCGTTGGAGTCGGCGATGGTGTAGTCGATCACCTGTTCCCAGACCAGGGCCAGGAGTTCCTCGCTTTCCAGCTCCCTGTTGGCGCACCAGCTGAGCCCGGGGTGTTCTTTTTTCAGCGCCTTGAGCCGTTCTTCATGGCTGCTGCCGGCGACCACTTCGAGAATGCCGTCCAGTTCGTCCAGATTGCGCGGGCGGGGCATGCCCTGCCGATAGACGAGCTGCGGGGTGATGGACTGGTAGCTGGGGCCGAAGCGGACCAGCTTCTTGCGTGCCTCGGTGATGGTCAGGCCGGCCGCGGCGAGGTGCACGTCGCCGCGGATGACCATGGGCAGGATGGCGTCGAAGTTTTCGGGAATCTCCAGCCGCAGGCGCACGCCCAGCTCCTCCGCGAACAGGCGGGCCAGGTCGTACTCCAGTCCCGTCGGGCCGTTCGGCCCCTCGTAATAGGTTGTCGGGCTGTTCCGCGTGGCCACCACCAGCTCGCCGCCCGACTTCACTTCCTCCAATAGCGACGCCGGACGACCACAGGCCGTCAGGGCAAGGCTGGCAAGCAGGGGAAACAGCAGGCGTCTCATGCAGGGTTTCGGGGGTGGGGTATCCAGAAGTCTTAGCGGTAGAGGGGCCAGGAAGATTTAGAGTTCCCTGATGAATTCGGCTAGAATACCGCACTTTCCCGCCCGGGTGCCGGCCGGGATGCTCGAGGCGCCGACTATTTCCTTGTATATCAATAGGTTATTGGAAGGCGTACAGCCCGCATGCCACAGGGTGGCGTGTTGATGGGTGTGGTCCTTCGGTGCAGGCCCGTTGATATGTCACACCGGTGTCGGTCGGCAGTCGGGCGGAAAGCTGCTTTATTTGGAGAGGTGCCAGAGAGGCCGAATGAGCTCGACTCGAAATCGAGTGTCCGCTCGCGCGGACCGTGGGTTCGAGCCGAGCGCGCGCAGCGGGCGAGACGACGCCGCAGCGCAGCGGAGGCGCCCCGGAGGGGTGAGGCGCGTAGCGCCGAATCAATCCCACCCTCTTGTGGTGGCGCAGGGCTCGCGGCCCTGCGGCAGCACTGGACAAACGGGTAACATCGGCGTGTATCGGCAGTCAGGCGGAAAGCTGCTTTATTTGGAGAGGTGCCAGAGAGGCCGAATGGGCTCGACTCGAAATCGAGTGTCCGCTCGCGCGGACCGTGGGTTCGAATCCCACCCTCTCCGCCATACAAGAGAAGGGGGCCGCCGGGTCCCCTTTCTCATGGACTCGAGGAACTCCGGCCCCCTACTTCTTCGAGCCCGCTCCCCCGTCGTCTTCCATCCCCTCGATAATCGGACAGCCTTCGCCCGCCCCGCGGCACAGATTGACCAGCAGCTTGAGTTCGTTCCGCAGCAGGGTCAGCTCCTCCAGTCGTGCCTCGACCTCCGCGAGCTTGCGTGCCGTGAGCTGGCGTACGTGATGGCGGGCATGTTGCGGGTCCTCGCGCATGGTCAGCAGCTTGCCGATCTCGTCGAGCGAGAAGTTCATCTTCTGCGCGCGCTGGATGAAGCGCAGTCGGGATAGGTCACGTTCACCGTAGACGCGGATGCCTGAAGGCGTGCGCGCCACGTTCGGCAACAGGCCGATGCGTTCGTAGTAACGCAGGGTGTCGGCGGACAGGCCGGTCAGCCGGCAGACCTCGCCGATGCGCAGGCGCTTGCGGGGTGCCGGCGTCATCCGGCGCCCCGTTGCGCGGCCTCGACGGCGGCCTGCAGCGCCGTCCGCAGCTTCTCCGTCGCAGGCAGGCCGGTGAAGCGCAGCCGGCCATCGATGACGATGGCGGGCGTGGCCAGGATGCCCAGGCGAACGGCGTCATCCAGTGCCTCGATCACATCCCTTTCCCGGTATTCCAGTCGATCATCGTTCAGGGCAGCGACCAGTTCCCGCAGCAGTGCCCGGGCACGGTCGCAGCGCGGGCAGTCGGGGGCATGGAAGAGTTCGACGCGGATGGTCATGGGCGGATCCGGTAGCGGCGGTACCACTATTGCTGCCGGGCATGGGGAGGTCAAGTCATGGCGCGGGTACATCAGCCTTCCAGCCAGCGCGCGATGGGCAGGGCGAGATAGGCGGCCATGAAGCCGATGGTCCACACGGCGATCGCCAGCGCGAGGATCCGGCGATTCCAGCGTGCAGCCTGCTCGCAGGCCGCGCGCAGCGCCGGGTCCGTGGGGCACTGGCGGTTGCGGTGGGTGGCCCACCAGCCCGTGGCCAGCAGCAGCCCCGAGATGGCGAACACCCAGGTCTTGTGCTGGCTGAGCGTGATCAGGAAGGGCAGGGAGCTGGTCAGCGCGGCGACCGCGGAACCCATCCCCAGCGTGACCAGGGCAATGGGCAGCGCGCAGCAGACCAGGGTACCGGTGGTCGTGAACAGGGCCAGCCAGGACAGCTTTCCTTCGATTCCCTTGGGCGGTCTGGTCATGGCAAGGTTTGCACTTCCATGCTGCGATAGGTGAAGCCGGCATCCTGGAACAGTTGCTGGAGCTGTGGTTCCGACAGGTGCAGGTCTTCCCGGGTTCTGACCGTCACCAGGCCCCGGTCGAGGTCGACATCGACCGTTTCGACCCCGTCGATGGCCTTGAGTTTCTTTTCAACACCGTAGGCGCAGTAGGGGCAGGCCAGCCCATCCACCCGCATACGGTATTCCAGGGCGCCGGCCGAGACGGCCTGGGACATCATCAGCAACAGCGTCATCATCAGCGTTCGAGCTTGCATGGTGCATTCCTCCGGTTGGTTGTCTACATATGCCATTCCAGGGTCAGGCGCGCGCGATAGTCGGCCTCGGGCTGGTCGCCGTCGAGGTTCGAGTGGACGGGTATCTGCACGCCGGCCTTGACCGCAAAGTTGCGCAGGGTCCAGAAGATGCCCGGCGACAGGAACCATTGCTGGCCGCCGGTATTGGCGATCCGCTGTCCGGCGCGGCTGTCGGCCCAGGTGTGTTCGCCGTTCAGTTCGAGCAGCCATACGGTGTCCGGTTCCAGGTAACCGCTCGGGTTGGGGCGGATGCCGCCAACAAGATCCACCAACAGCCGGTCGCCGCGATCGATGCCGCCGGGACCGCTGCCGTTGTGGCGGTACCGGATACTGGCCCAACGATACCAGCGGCGGCTCTCGTAGCCGTAACTGAGGCCCAGCAGGGTGTCCGTGGCGCCCTTGCCGAGCGGCGGGCGCCGGTCGCTGTCAGCGGTGTCGAAAATGGCCTTCAGTGACACTGCTGCCGACGATTGTTGCCCCAGGCTATCGTGGCGCCAGAAGCGGTACTTGGTGAAGAGGCTGAGATCACCGGCGCCCTCGCTGCGGTTGGACTGGTCACTGCGGAAGCGGTAGGGCAGTTCGGCGCCGAGCGTCCAGTTGCCGGTCAGGCCGTATGTGAACTCGAAACCGGTTCGGGTATCGCGTTGTGATCCTGCCCGCCCGGTGGCGGTGTCCAGCGCAATGTCCAGGCCGCCTTTGTAGAGTACATGCGGGCCGAGTCCGAACACCGGGTTGTGCGCGGTGGCGCTGCCGCCTGAGAGCGACAATGCCAGCAGGAGCGAGACGCGCCAGGGGGTAATGCTGGGAAAGGGCATGGTGTTACCTCGGTCGTTTACTGACGATCTGTGGCAAGCCTAGTTCCTGGAGTCAGCTCCAGGTCAAGCCTTTTCCGGCGTCATTTCTGGTTCATCCCGTAATGTCATGTACTGATTGCATTTTATTCGGGTCTGCGCCACTGTTGGGTGCGATCGGAGGCAGGCGCATGAGCGACGATCCATTCACCGCAGCGATCTCCCGCGACATCTGGGACACCAGGTACCGCTATCGCGACGACGCGGGCGAGCACGACCGGAGCATCCGTGACACCTGGCGGCGGGTCGCGGAGGGCGCGGCCAGCGTGGAGGGCATGGCGAGCGCGGACTGGGCGCGGCGCTTCTACCGGATACTGGACGACTTCCGCTTTCTGCCGGGCGGCCGCATCTTCGCCGGTACCGGCACCTGCCACGAGGTCACCCTGTTCAACTGCTTCGTCATGGGCGTCATCGAGGATTCGATGGACGGCATCTTCGAGGCGCTCAAGGAAGGCGCGCTCACCATGCAGCAGGGCGGCGGCGTGGGCTACGATTTTTCCACCCTGCGGCCGAAGGGGGTGCGCGGCCGGCGCGTCGGCGGCATCGCTTCCGGGCCGGTGTCCTTCATGCGCATCTGGGATGCCATGTGCGCCACGCTGCTGTCCACCGGTGCGCGGCGCGGCGCCATGATGGCGACCCTGCGCTGTGATCATCCCGACATCGAACTGTTCATCGACGCCAAGCGCCAGCCGGGTGAGCTGCGCCACTTCAACCTGTCGGTGCAGGTGACGGATGCCTTCATGGAGGCGGTGGAGGCCGATGCCGAGTGGCCGCTGGTATTCCCGGATGCCGGGCTGCCGGCGTCGGAGCCGGGCCTGGGCACGGTCGAGCGGGTGTGGACAGGCCAGCGCGAGCCGGTGTCCTGCCGGGTGCTGAAGGTGGTGCGTGCCCGCGCGCTGTGGGATCGCATCATGCAGGCGACCTACCAGTACGCCGAGCCGGGCGTACTGTTCGTCGACCGCATCAACGACATGAACAACCTGCACTGGTGCGAGCGCATCACCGCCACCAATCCCTGCGGAGAGGTGCCGCTGCCGCCGTATGGTGCCTGCAATCTGGGCTCGGTCAATCTCACCCGCTTCGTGCAAGCGCCGTTCAGCGCGCAGGCCGGGCTGGACTGGGAGGGGCTGCGCCAGACCACGGCCATGGCCGTGCGCCTGCTCGACAACATCATCGACCTGTCACGCTTTCCGTTGCCACAGCAGCAGGCGGTGGAGCGAGGCAACCGGCGCATCGGCCTCGGCCTGACCGGCCTGGCGGATACCCTCATCATGCTCGGCCTGAGCTATGGCGAGGCCGGGGCCCGCGAACTGGCGGCAAGGGTGATGGAAACGATCTGTCACACCGCTTACCGGACTTCCATCGAACTGGCCGCGGAAAAGGGGGCCTTCCCCCTGTTCGAGGCCGAGCCCTACCTCGCCAGCCGCTTCGTGCGTGCCCTGCCCGAAAACATCCGCCAGGGCATCGCCGCCCAGGGCATCCGCAACAGCCATCTCACGGCCATTGCGCCCACGGGCACCATCAGCCTGCTGGCCAACAATGTCTCCAGTGGCCTGGAGCCGGTGTTCGATTTCCATTACCGGCGCAAGGTGCTGC
The DNA here is from genome assembly GCF_027000115.1 of Thiohalobacter sp. Lineage (NCBI taxonomy): Bacteria > Pseudomonadati > Pseudomonadota > Gammaproteobacteria > Thiohalobacterales > Thiohalobacteraceae > Thiohalobacter > Thiohalobacter sp. The sequence goes on from NZ_JALTON010000005.1 coordinate 14,060, forward strand.
AGCTCGACGGCAGCTACCGCGAGTACGAACTCGAGGACTTCGCGCTGCGCACCTGGCGTGATCTGCACGGTGACGAGCCCTTGCCCGGGGCCTTCGTCGATGCCCGCAGCCTGCCGCCCGACGCGCACCTGCAGATGCAGGCGGCCCTGCAGCCGCATGTGGACAACGCGATTTCCAAGACCATCAACGTCCCGGCGCTCTATCCGCTGGATGCGTTCAAGGGTATCTATCGCAAGGCCTGGAAGCTGGGGCTCAAGGGCTGCACCACCTTCCGCCCGAACCCCGTTACCGGCGAGGTGCTGAGCGCGCCGGAAAAACAGGCGTCGCATTGTTGCAGCATCGAGCGAGAGGCGGACTGAGAAAGTTCAAGGTGCGTGCGCCGAGACTGGAATGGCCACCTGCGGTATGCTGGGCGCTGGTGCGTATCCGAGGCCAACTGTCGTGGTTCGACGCTGGTTTTTCATCATCTCCTCGCTGCTGGTGCTGCTGATCGCGGGGCTGGGCCTGGCCTGGCCGGGCGCCTGGTGGGCCATGGCGGTGATCGGGCCGCTGATCGCGCTGGGCATCCGCGACTCCCTGCAGACGCGCCACACCCTGCTGCGCAACTTCCCGGTCATCGGTCATGGCCGCTATTTCATGGAGATGATCCGCCCGGAGGTTCAGCAGTACTTCATCGAGTCCAACATCGATGCCTTTCCCATCGAGCGCGAATTCCGCGCAGTTGTGTACCGGCGCGCCAAGGGGCAGCTCGACACCACGCCCTTCGGTACCCAGCGCGATGTCTATCGCATCGGCTACGAGTGGGCGAGCCACTCGCTGGCCGCGCGGCCAGCCCCGGGCGAGGCGCCACGGGTGGTCATCGGCGGCCCGGACTGTAAACGCCCCTACAATGCTTCCCTGCTCAACATCTCCGCGATGAGCTTCGGGGCGCTGTCGAAAAACGCGGTGCTGGCGTTGAATCGCGCCGCGGCCCGGGGCGGCTTTGCCCACAATACCGGCGAGGGCGGCATTTCTCCCTACCATCTGGAGCCGGGCGGCGACCTGATCTGGCAGATCGGCACCGGCTACTTCGGCTGCCGCACCGCCGACGGTCGCTTCGACCCGCAGAAGTTCCAGGAGCAGGCTGCGCAGGAGAGCGTGCGCATGATCGAGCTCAAGCTGTCCCAGGGGGCCAAGCCCGGCCACGGGGGTGTGCTGCCCGGGGTCAAGGTGACCGAGGAGATCGCGCGCATCCGTGGCCTGGAGCCGGGGAGGACGGTGTTCTCGCCACCGGCTCACAGCGCCTTCGGCAACCCCATAGAGATGATGGAGTTCGTCGCCGAGCTGCGCCGCCTTTCCGGCGGCAAGCCGGTGGGCTTCAAGCTCTGTGTTGGGCGCCGCGAGGACTTTTTCGCCATCTGCAAGGCCATGCTGGAAACCGGAATAAAGCCCGATTTCATTACCGTGGACGGCGGTGAGGGCGGTACCGGAGCGGCGCCACTGGAGTTTGCCAATTCGGTGGGGATGCCGGCGCGCGATGCCTGGCTGTTCGTGCACAGCGCGCTGCGCGGCGCGGGGCTGCGGGACGACATTCGCCTGATCGCCTCCGGCAAGATTCTGAGCGGCTTTCATGTGGTGCGGGCGCTGGCACTGGGCGCCGACGTCTGCGCCTCGGCCCGCGGCATGATGCTGGCGCTGGGCTGCATCCAGTCGCTGCGCTGCAACACCAACCACTGTCCTACGGGTATCACCACCCAGGATCCCGCCCTGTATTACGGTCTGGATGTGACCGACAAGGCAGAGCGGGTGGCGCGCTTCCATGCGGCCACGCTGCACAGCGTCATGGAGATTGTCGGCGCCATGGGCCTGGATCGGCCCTGTGAACTGATGCCGCGGCACATCTTCCGTCGCGTCGACGACCTGCGGGTCAGCTCGCTGGATGAACTCTACGAGGTGCTGGAGCCTGGTCAGCTGGTGTCGGGTGAACAACTTCCTGCCGATATGCGCCAGGCCTGGTTCGAGAGCCGGGCCGACCGGTGGCCCAGCTAGCCCGGATATTCCCCCAGGGCGGAAGTGCGTCCCGAGCCCCGCTGCAAATCCGCTATCATCCGCAGCCCCTGGAGCAATATGCGGGCCAGGCGGTCAGCGCCGGCCGCGGTTCCGCGAGCCGGGTCTCAACGCCTGAACCACTGCCGCAACGCAGGCCAGCACATACACGCCCACCGCCACCGCCTCGTAGTCGATCATCAGGTGCGGCATGTCCATGCCCGGCAGCAGCAGGGGCAGGGCCAGTACCGCGGCCGTGCCCAGGCCGTAGGCAAGATGCGAGAGCAGGCTGCCGTGATCCGGAATGGCGTTCCGCGCCGGATGTCCACCCGTGCTTGCATTCATGTAGCGATCCTCCTGGCGGTCGCGCCGCCGAAGCTATGACGTGAACTGTTTTCCCGAGGCCAGTTTGGCCATGGGGACGCTGGCGCATTCGTTGAAGATGCGTTTGTCGCAGATGCGGCAGCGGGACTTGTCCAGACGCAGGAAAATGGACTGGATGGCCTCGGACTTGTTGTCGAAGACATGGTCCTCACCGAATTCCGAGATGAATCCAGCCTTCTCCATGCACTGGCGAACCGACTCCCGCAGGTTGGTGAGATAGAGCCCGCCGCCCAGCTTCTCCATGCGCCGCGCCTCGGAGACCAGGAACTCGGCGCCGGCCAGATCGACGAAGTTGATGGCATCGCCGATGATCAGTACGTGTTTCTGGTCCGGGTGTTTTTCGGTCAGGCGTTGCAGGGCATTGGCCACGTGATTGACTGCTCCGAAGAACAGCGAACCCTCGATGCGCAGGATGCGCAGCTGCGGGCACTGTTCCAGCGGCTTGTGTTCGAGCGACACGAGCGTGTGCTTGATCTCGTCCGGATCGGGCGCCAGCGTGGCGATCTTGGGCCGCGAGGTTCGGTTCAGATACAGGGCGAGCGAGAGCATGACACCGGCGAAGATGGCGAATTCCAGATCAAGGAACAGGGCGCCGAAGAAAGTGACGCCCATCACGGCCGCTTCCTGGGTGCTGACCTTGAGGATGTGGCGGATCTCCCTGAAATCGATCAAACCCCAAGCCACCATGAACAGGATGCCGGCCATGGCGGCGTTGGGGAGATACCTGGCATAGGGCGCGACCAGTACCACGATCAGCATCAGCAGGCTGCCGGCAAACACGGCAGCGAGCGGGGTCCGTGCCCCCGCCTGATAGTTGAGGCCGCTGCGGTTGAAGGAACCCGTGGCCACATAGCCGGAAAAGAAGCTGCCGAAGACATTGGACAGCCCCTGGCCGATGAATTCCTGGTTGCCATCGATGAGCTGGCCGCTGCGCGCCCCCAGTGAGCGGGCGATGGACACGGCCTCGGTCAGCGCGAACAGGGTCACGGCCAGTGCGGCCGGCGCAAGATCCTTGATGGCGTCCAGGGAGAAGTCCGGAGACGACAGCGGCGGCAGGGTCTGGGGCAGGGCGCCCACCGAGGTGATGCCGGTCACCTCGACACCGTAGCGGTTGTTCAGGAACAGGGCGAGGAAACTGCCGGCAAGCATGGCGATGATGAGGTTCGGCGCCTTGGGCCAGATTCGCCTGGAGAGAATGCCCGATGCCAGTGTCACCACGGCCACCGTGGTGACATAGGGGTTGATGTTGGGGATCTGTTCCCAGAAATGCATCAGCACCTCGGGCAGATGGCCGCCGCGGGGAATCTCGACCCCGAAGAAGTTCTTCAGCTGCTTGGCCGCGATCAGGATGGCCGCACCGGCGGTAAAGCCTACCACCACCGAATGGGAGATGAAGTTCACCAGCGTGCCCAGTTTGGCCAGGCCGAGGGTGAGTTCGATCACGCCCACCATGAAGGTCAGGGTCAGAGCCAGCTTGACGTATTCCTCGGTTCCGGGCACGGCCAGCGCCGAGAGCGCGGAAAAGAGCACGATGGATGCGGCGGTGGTCGGTCCTGAGACCAGATGCCAGGAAGAGCCCCAGAGGGCAGCGATGATGGCCGGCACCATGCCGGCATAGAGGCCGTACTCGGGCGGCATGCCGGCGATGGTGGCAAAGGCCACGCCCTGCGGCAGCACGATGATGGCGCCGGTCAGGCCGGCGATGAAGTCGGCACGCAGGCTGTCGCGATTGACGCGATTGCGCCAGCGCAGGAAGGGGAACAGGTTATAGAGCGAGAACGGGCTTTGCGTGTCGGGCACGGAGGTCGCCTCCCGAAAGGATTCAGCAACTGGCTGGAACGAAGAGCGCGGCCTCGTGGCCGCGGAACGGCATCAGGATCGACGCATGCCGGGAGAACCCCGGATCGGGTGCATGCCCGTGATCCGGGCCGACACGGACGATACCGGCGGATGGCAGGCCGCTACCACCGTGCGTTCGAGCGGTCCCGTCGCCATCGTCATGGCGGGAAGGCACGGCGGGTCCGCATCCAGATCCTGCAATATCCGCGCGGGTTCCCCGTCCTGGCGCTCGCAGCCTGCCCAGCCGGTGTCGGTATGGGTCTGCCAGCCGGCAAGCATGAGTGCCAGCAGCACGACGCCGAACGCGCGGATCGTGGACCGGAGGCGGATCATGACGCGGCAGACTCCTGACTGGAAGGGGAAACTTTCCCTTTGTATCAGAGTCTGCTCATGAAGTCAAAAAATGGAAAGGGCATCAGTAGTTTGCAACTCAATACCAGAGTCCGCTCGGCCAGTGGCGGCGTGGCCGGGGCCGGTGGGCGGGGAGTCGGGGCAGGGAATGCGCCGGCAGGGGCGGGGATTCCGCCGCCGGACCCGCGAGTGCTCGCAGACGGCGGATGCGTTCCTCGGTCGGCGGATGGGTGCGTAGCCAGGAGGGGTTCGGGTTGCGACCTTCCGGGAACAGTACCCGCTCGATCCAGCCGCCCTGTTGCCGCTCCAGCTGCGCCAGTGCCGAGGCCAGGCCGTCGGGGTCCCCGGTCAGCAGTACCGCCCCCAGGTCGGCGTCGTACTCGCGGGTGCGCGACAGGGCAAGCTGCAACAGGGTGCTCACGGCCGGCGCAAACACCAGCAGCAACAGCGCGCTCCAGGGCAGGGTCACGCCGCCCATGGCCAGCAGCGGCAGGTTCACCAGGATCATCAGCTGACCGAGCAGGGATAGGTTGGCGGTCAGTCGGCTCACCGTGTCCGCCAGCCCCATCACCCACATGTCGTTGTTGCGCACATGGCTGAGTTCGTGCGCCAGCACCCCGGCCAGCTCCCTCGGCGTCAGCCGTTCCAGCAGGCCGCGGGTGACCGCGATCGCCGCCGATTCGCGCTGTCCCACCGCAAAGGCGTTCATCACCGGGCTGTCGATCCAGTACAGCGCCGGCACCTGCGGCAACCCGGCGCGCCGTGCCAGCTCGGCCAGCACCTGCAACAGCTCCGGCGCCTCTGAAGCAGTCAGTGGCCGGGCCTGGTACAGCCGCATGATGAGCCGCGGCGACAGGCGCGGCGCCAGCAGAAGCACCACCGCCACCATGCCAGCGGTCCACAGGAACGCCCCTTCGCCGAACAGCAGCCGCGCGGTCAGGCCCAGCAGCAGCATCATGCCGCCGATGAGCAGCAGGGTCTGTGTCAGGTTGAGGAGCCGGTGGCGCAGACTGGAGCTCGGGTCGGTCATGCGGCGTTTCCAAGGGGGCGGGGATGCTTGATCTGGCTCAACGTCCATGTTGCCGGAAATTGCGTAAACTGACACCCTTGCCGGGCTAGTGGACAGGCAGCATAGCATGGGGCGGCGGCCGTGGATGGCCGGCCGCAGGGAGACGAATGGTGAACCTGGAGCAGGCGAGGCGTTTCTGCCATGACATGACCCTGGCCCGTGCCTTTGAGGAGGCAGCCGCAGAGCAATACACCCAGGGCCGGATCGGGGGCTTTCTGCATCTCTACCCTGGCGAGGAGGCGGTCGCCATCGGCAGCCTGCACGCGGCTGACCCCGGTGACTATGTGGTATCCACCTACCGGGAACATGTCCATGCCCTGGCGCGTGGCATTACGCCCCGGGCCGTCATGGCCGAACTGTTTGGCCGGTCCACCGGCTGTTCCGGAGGCTACGGCGGCTCCATGCACCTGTTCGACCCCGATCATCGCTTTCTCGGCGGCTATGCCATCGTCGGCGAGACCTTCCCGGTCGCCATCGGCGTCGGTTACTGGCTGCGCATGACTGAACAACCGGATGCAGTGTTCTGCTTTTTCGGCGACGGTGCCGCCAACCAAGGGACTTTTCATGAATCGCTGAACATGGCCGCGCTCTGGAAGCTGCCGGTCCTGTTCATTTGCGAGAACAACCATTACCAGATCGGCACCGAGATCCACCGTCATACGGCCGTGCCCGAGATCTACCGGCACGGCGTGGCCTATGGCATTCCCGGGCGACGTGTCGACGGCATGGACGTGGTGGCGGTTTACGAGGCGACCCGCGAGGCCCTGGCGCACCTACGCATGGGCAACGGCCCCTACCTGCTGGAATGCGAAACCTATCGTTTCCGCGGCCATTCCATGGCCGACTCGGGGGCCTACCGGGCGGCCCTGGAAGTCTCCGAGCTGATGGCCCGCGATCCTGTCCGGCGTTTCCGCGAACAGGCGCTGGCAGCCGGATGGCTGGATGAGGCGGCCTGTGCTCGCATCGACGCCGAAGTCGCCGAGACCGTTGCCGACGCCGTGCGTTATGCCGAGGAGAGCCCGGAGCCCGAGTCGCTCGGGGGGCCGCTTCATGCGCAGCCCATCGACCCTTACGGAGGCCGGCCATGAACAGGAACCGCAGTGAAAACGTGGGACTCGTTGCCGTTTCCCGGCCGGCCCCGGAACTGCGCTACTGGGAGGCGCTCAACATCGCGCATGATCGCGCGCTGGCCGCGGACGAATCGGTGTTCGTGCTCGGCGAGGATGTCGGATTGTATGGCGGCAGCTACCGGGTCACACAGGGCCTATACGCCAGGTATGGCGAATGGCGGGTGAGGGACACGCCCATCTCGGAGAACAGCTTCACGGGGCTGGGCGTGGGCGCGGCGCTGGTGGGCGGACGCCCGATCGTCGAGATCATGACCGTCAACTTCGCCCTGTTGGCGCTCGATGCCATCATCAACATGGCCGCCAAGCTGCGCTACATGTCCGGTGGCCGGCTTTCGGTGCCACTGGTGGTGCGCATGCCCGGTGGCGTAGCGCATCAGCTTGCGGCCCAGCACTCGCAGCGTCTTGAACATACACTGATGAATGTGCCCGGCCTGCGGATCGCGGCGCCGGCCACGCCCCAGGATGCCTACTGGCAGCTGTTGCAGGCAGTGCGTAGTGACGATCCCGTGATTCTGCTCGAGCACGAACTCCTCTATGGCGAGGTCGGGTCCTTTGACGCCGAGGCCGAGCCCCCGCCGATGCATGCCGCAGCTGTCCGCCGGCGCGGACGCGATCTCACTCTGGTTGCCTGGCATCGCATGGTGAAGCTGGCAATGGAGGCGGCGGATCGCCTGGACGCCGAGGACGGAATCAGCGCCGAGGTGATCGACCTGCGCAGTCTGCGCCCCATCGATCTTCCGTTGTTGCGCGAATCCGTCTCGCGCACGCATCGTGTCCTGATCGTGGAGGAGGATTGTCGTTTCGCGGGCGCGGGTGCCGAACTCGTCGCCTCCCTGACCGAAGCGGCGTTCTTCGAACTGGATGCCCCGGTGCAGCGGGTCGCCGGCGCTGACGTGCCCACGCCCTACAACGCAACCCTCGAAGCACGCTCCATTCCCGATGTCGCGCGTATCCTGCATGCTGCGCGTTCGCTCGCGGGACCCCGAGAACAGTGAACATTGCCCATGATTGACTACCGCACGGAAGAGTTCGCGAGGCACGCTGTCGACGAGAATCTGCGACTGCTCGCCACTGATCCCAGCCGTGGACTGGCTTCGGACCAGGTCGCCGAGCGCCTGCGGCAGTACGGCCCCAACGAAATCGAGGAACGGGAAGAGCCGCTCTGGCACCGGATCTTCCGGCGCTTCTGGGGTCCCATCCCCTGGATGATCGAGATTGCCGCGATACTCTCGGCGGTGGTCGGCAAGTGGGAGGATTTTTCCATCATCCTGGTCATGCTGCTGGTCAATGCCGGGCTGGATTTCATGCAGGAGCACCGCGCCCTGAATGCGCTCAAGGCGCTGAAGCAGCGACTCGCCCGCGAGGCACGGGTGCTGCGGGATGGTGAATTCCACGTGGTTCCGGTGCGTGAACTGGTGCCCGGAGACATCATTCGCCTGCGGATCGGGGATATCGTTCCTGCAGATGTGCAATTGATGTCCGGGGATTACCTGCTCGTCGACCAGTCGGCACTCACCGGGGAGTCGCTCCCCGTGAGCAAGGAAAGCGGCGAGATTGCCTACGCCAGCACCATAGTCAAGCAGGGTGAAATGCTGGCACTGGTGATCAATACCGGCAAGCGGACCCATTTCAGCAATGTCGTCTCCCTGGTGGCCAGGGCGCAACTGGAGGCGCGCAGCCATTTCCAGAAGATGGTCATCCAGGTGGGCAACTTCCTCATTCTGGTGACCCTGGTACTGGTGGCCCTGATCATCCTGGTCTCCCTGTTCCGGCACGAGGTGCCGCTGGAGATCGTGCGCTTTGCCATGGTGCTCACGGTGGCTGCAATACCGGTCGCCCTGCCCGCGGTGCTTTCCGTCACCATGGCGGTCGGTGCCATGAACCTGGCGCGTCGTCAGGCCATCGTCTCGCGTCTTACCGCGATCGAGGAACTCGCGGGTGTCGATATTTTCTGCTCCGACAAGACCGGAACCCTGACCTGCAACGAGATGCGCGTGGTAGATCCCGTCGTGTTCGACGGCCACGACGAGCGAGAGCTTTTCCGGATCGCCCTGATGGCCTCGCGGCTGGAGAATCGGGATCCCATAGAACTGCCCTTGTTCCACTATGCGGACGAGCATTTTCCGGACCTGGGTGTGAAGGAGATTCGGCCGCTGGAATTCACGCCCTTCGACCCGGTGCGCAAGCGTACCGAGGCGCTGGTCGAAGCCGATGGGCGGCGTTTCGTCGCCATCAAGGGGGCGCCTCAGGTTCTGCTTTCCATGGCAGAGCTCGACGAGGACAGGGAACAGGATCTTCTCAAGTACGTCGATCTCTTTGCCAGCAAGGGGTACCGGACGCTGGCTGTGGGCAGACGACCCGCGGACGACGGCAATAGCGGATCCGCGGTCGAATTGATCGGCCTGATCCCCCTGTTTGATCCGCCGCGGGATGATTCCCGGCAGGTGATAGAGGACATGCGTGCTCACGGCGTGCGCGTGAAGATGGTGACCGGAGACAACGCCGCCATCGCCCGGGAGATTGGTCAGCTGCTGGGGCTGGAACCCAGGGTCCTGCGTGCCCCGCAGATTTCCGGAAGCGGGGGCAGCGAGCTCATTGAACTGGTCAACGCGCTCAGTACGGCGATCTATCACCGCTTTCATCCCGAGGTGAGCCTGTCCGAGGCGCGACGATTTGCCGAGTCCGTCATGGACGAGCTGCAACGCCTGTTCGACACCAGCCTGCTGGAACGGGAGTTCCTGCATACCCACGAATCCGCCATCGTCGAGATGATCGAATCCATCGACATCTTTGCCGAGGTCGTTCCGGAGGACAAATACCGTATTGTCAGCAGTCTTCAGCGGGCAGGCCACATCGTCGCCATGACCGGTGACGGCGTGAACGACGCGCCCGCGCTGAAAAAGGCGGACTGCGGCTTTGCCGTCTCGAATGCCACGGATGCCGCGCGGGCTGCAGCGGACATCATTCTCACGGGTGCTGGCCTGTCGGTCATCAACGAGGCCATAAAGCAGGCGCGTACGATATTCGAGCGCATGAAGAGCTATGCGATATTCCGCATCGCCGAAACCATTCGTATCATTCTCTTCATGGCACTGTCCATCGTTATATTCGACTTTTACCCGATCACTGCGTTGATGATCATCCTTCTCGCCTTGCTCAACGACATCCCCATTCTTGCCATTGCCTATGACCGGACCCGGGTCCATCCGCAGCCGGTGCGGTGGAACATGGCGGAACTGATTACCGTTGCGAGTGTGCTGGGGGTGACGGGCGTAGTCTCATCCTTTCTGCTCTTCTTCATCCTACAGGAGCAGGGCATCGACGAAGGACTGGTCCGCACACTTCTTTTTCTCAAGCTCATCGTCGCCGGCCACAGCACCCTGTACGTAACCCGCTCGGAAGGCTGGTTCTGGGAACGGCCCTGGCCGGCACCCGTGCTCTTCTGGGCCACCTTCGGCACCGAAATCATCGGTACCCTCATAGCGGTCTACGGCGTGTTCGTCGATCCGATTGGCTGGCGTTGGGCCTTGGGCATCTGGGCCTATGCGCTCGCCTGGTTCCTGTTCAACGATCTGGTCAAGGTTTCCACCTATCGTTTGCTGCGCAGCCACGGCATGCAGGTGTGATTTTGCGTTATTCTCGGTGATACAATGGGTTGCTGATTCCTCAGGGCCATGGCAGCTTCGCTCCTGGAGTTGAATTGGCGCCCCGAATCGTATAGCCTCCGCGTTCCGTTTTGGTCTGGCCGACGGGCCTGGCGGCGCATAACGAGCCCGCCCGGGGCTCCGCTGCAGGAGTAACTGACCAGACAGAACAGAGCAACAGAAAGTCAGGTTTCCGGAGAGGTGTCCGAGTGGTTGAGCCGAGGCGCAGCCTAGACAACGCCGAAGCGCAAGCGGAGGCGGCCCCGAAGGGGTGAGCGCGCAGCGCGAATAACGAGCACGCGTGCGGGCTCCGCTGCAGGAGCAGCTGACCAAGCAGAACAGAGCAACAGAAAGTCAGGTTTCCGGAGAGGTGTCCGAGTGGTTGAAGGAGCACGCCTGGAAAGTGTGTATACGCTAACCGCGTATCGAGGGTTCGAATCCCTCCCTCTCCGCCATTACACGAAAACGCCGGTTCTCTGAAGCCGGCTTTTTCGTGCCCAAAGCCCCGTCGTTCCGGGCCCTCCGGCCCCTCCAACGCACCTCGGCCTCGCCGCACCATCCCGCCATTCTCCCGCTCTGGTTCTCTCCTGGGCCGATATTCTCTGCCACCACCCCTCGGAAGCGTACCCCTCAAGTGCCGTTGTTACGCTTGGTCCTGTGAGTGGGATCAACAGGTTGCTGTGGTCTGTCCGGGTATGTTCGATTTTCTTGAACGGTTCCGCCAGTTTCATGCGAACCGGCGGGACGCTTGCTTCTGAGTATCGGTGTCGGGGTTCAGAACCCGAACTGCTTCCGCTGCAGCTCCCAAAGGTGAGGGAATGGATCCATGAAGTCGGCCAGGGTCAGGTGCGCCGGGTGGGTGCTGTTGAGGATCGCTTCCTGGATGTCGGGGGCCAGCAGGGTCAGGCGCAGGATCCGCGAGGCGTAGCTGGCGCTGGTGATGCCCTCGGCCTCGGCAAGTTCCTTGACGCTCTCGTACTTGCCCCTGGCCAGCCAGCGGTTCCACCGGTGGGCCCGGATCAGGGCGTTGAGCAGGGTCACGTCCGCTTCCTCGTTGCGGTCCGGGTTCACCGGCTGTCCGGTGGGCGAGAGGATGGTCTTGCGGCCGGCGTTGCGCGCCAGCCGGGCCGGAATGAAGATTTCGATCCGCTTGCCGTCGCGGCTCAGGTTGATTCGAGGTCTCATGCCGTCATCTCCTTCGTTTCGCGCGCCGCGGCCTTGAGGTCCAGCACCAGGCTGTTGATGCCGCAGGTGCGGATGTCGATGTGGACGCCTTCCGGCTCCACGCGGATGCGCTCGATGAAAAGCTGCAGCAGCCGGGCCTGCTCCTTGTGGTAGAGGTGATCCCAGACGGCTTCGATGGATTGCAGGCTTTCGCGCACCTCGTCCTCGGTGATGCCGTCGTCGAGCGTGTTCGCGACCTTCCAGGTGCTGACGATCATGGCGGGATTCCTGAAGATCGTCTTGATCTGGTCGAAGACGACGCCCTCGATGTCACCGGCCCGCACCAGGCGCACCGGGCACTCCTCGTAGCCTTTCTTGTTGGCGGTGTGCGTGACGTAGTAGCGGTAGATCTTGTCGCCCCGCCGGGTATGGGAGGGCGTCATCGCCTTGCCGTCGGGGCCATAGAGCAGCCCCTTGAGCGGCGCCGGCGTCTTGCGCCGGCAGTCGGCGGCGCGCCGGCCGCGGTCCTGCGCCATGATCGCCTGGGCCTTGTCCCACAGGTCCTGGTCGATGATGGCCTGGTGTTCCCCCGGGTACCACTTGTCCTTGTGCCGGATCTCGCCCAGGTAGAGGCGGTTCTTGAGGATCTTGTAGATCGTGGTCTTGGTGAAGGGAAAGCCGTTGTTCATCCGGCCGTCGCGTCCGCGACGGCGCTTGGTGCGGAAGCCCTGCTCGTTGAGTTCCTTGCACAGCAGGGTGGTGGAACCCAGCCGGACGAAGCGGTTGAAGATGCGCCGCACCAGGGCCGCCTCCAGCTCGTTGGGCACCAGCTTGCGGTTGGCGACGTCGTACCCCAGCGGCACATGGCCGCCCATCCACATGCCTTTCTTCTTCGACAGGGCGATCTTGTCCCGGATCCGTTCCCCGGTCACCTCGCGCTCGAACTGGGCGAAGGAGAGGAGGATGTTCAACGTGAGCCGCCCCATGGAGGTGGTGGTGTTGAACTGCTGGGTGACCGAGACGAAGGAGACGCCGTGCCTGTCGAACAGGTCGATGATCTGGGCGAAGTCGCCCAGGGAGCGGCTGAGCCTGTCCACCTTGTAGACCACGACCACATCGATCTTGTCCGCCTTCACGTCCTCCAGCAGTCGCTGCAGGCCCGGACGGTCCATGGAGCCGCCCGAGTAACCGCCATCGTCATAGCGGTCGGGCAGCAGCACCCAGCCCTCATGCTTCTGCGACTGGATGTAGGACTCGCCGGCCTCGCGCTGGGCGTCCAGGGAGTTGAACTCCTGTTCCAGGCCCTCCTCGGAGGATTTGCGGGTATAGACCACGCAGCGGACGCGTTTCGTTTTTCCTGCCATGGTTCACTTCCCCGTCAAGCCGAAGAACAGCGGGCCGGACCAGCGTGTGCCGGTGATCTCCCGCGCGATATGGGAGAGGCTGCGGTAGTTGCGCCCCTGGTATTCGAAGCCGTTGCGGGTCACGGTGACGTGGTGCTCGACGCCCTGATATTCCCGGATCAGCCGGGTGCCGACGGCGGGGCGCTTGATCCGTCGGCTGCTGGGTTTGACCTGCTCACCGCTTCGCACCAGCCGCTTGATGCGGTCCTGCGCCGAATCGGACAATCCCCCATAGGCCAGTTCCTGGATGCGCCAGGCCAGCCGCGGGATGAGATAGTCCCGTTTCTTGCGCGGGGCCGGCTCGTCGAACAGCTCGCGCCAGAGGCGCCTTAGCTCGTCGTTGTCCAGCGAGGGCAGCGCCGCCACCTTGCCGATTACGTCGTCGCTCATCGTTCATCTTCTCCGTAGTGATAGGGATCATGATGAACGCTTCCGGCGGGCAGGAAGTCCAGTGGAACTTCGCTCTCTTTTCGGGCGTTCCGGAGGCGGATCACACCGGCCGCGAGGATCTCAGCGGCTTCGGAGATGTGAATCGCCCCGGGTTTAGTAGACGCCTCCGAGCGTTACAATGTAACTGTAACGGAGGTCGACATGAGTGGGAAGCGATATACCGACGAATTCAAGATCGAGGCGGTGCGCCAGGTCACGGATCGG
>NZ_JALTON010000006.1 GCF_027000115.1 Thiohalobacter sp.
GCAGTGCGGCAGTGCCGAACTGCGCGCCGTCGGCACCGGCACCGAGCGGGTGGAACAGGCCCTGCAGACGCACTTCCCCGAGGCACGCATCCTGCGCATCGATCGTGACAGCAGCCGCGGCCGCGGCGTGCTCGAGGCCCAGCTGGAGGCGGCGCGCACGGGCGAGGCGCAGATACTGCTCGGCACCCAGATGCTGGCCAAGGGCCACCATTTCCCCGGCGTCACCCTGGTGGGCATCCTCGATGCCGACCAGGGGCTGTTCAGCGCCGACTTCCGCGCCGGCGAGCGGCTGGCCCAGCAGATCATCCAGGTGGCCGGGCGCGCCGGGCGCGCCGAACGGCCCGGAGAGGTCCTGATCCAGACCCACCACCCGGAACACCCGCTGCTGCGGCAACTGGTGGAGGGCGGCTATGCCGGTTTCGCCGCAGCCGCGCTCGCCGCCCGCGCCGAGGCGCGCCTGCCTCCCTTCAGCCACCTCGCCCTGCTGCGCGCGGAAGCGCCGGATGCCGCGGCCGCGCGCGGTTTTCTCGATGCCGCCGCCGAGGTTGCGGAGGCACGCCCCGCCGGCATCGAGCTCTGGGGACCGGTACCTGCCCCCATGGAACGGTGCGCCGGCCGGCACCGGTTCCAGCTGCTGGTGCAGGCCGCAAGCCGTGAGGCCCTGCATCCCTTTCTGGACGGCTGGCTGCGGGCGGTCACGGCGCTGCGCGAGGGCCGTCGCGTGCGCTGGTCGCTGGATGTGGATCCGCAGGACATGTATTGAAAACCGGATACAAGAGGCAAGGGACAAGATACAGTTCGTCCTGCCTGGCCCCGTCTGGGGTTTTGTCCGGCGGCTGGGGTAGAATGTGCGGCTTTCCGGTCAACCGCCCGCCACTGCCATGAAGCACACGCTCGAGAAGCTGCTCGCCGAGGCCGTCGCCGCGTTGCGCGCCGACGGCACCCTGCCCGATGACGCCGCACCCGAGGTCCGCGTCGAGCGCACGCGCGACCGCAGCCACGGCGACTTCGCCAGCAACCTGGCGCTGATGCTGGCCAAACCGGCACGCGCCAGGCCGCGCGAACTGGCAGAGAAGCTGGTCGCGGCGCTGCCGGCCTCCGCCCAGGTGCGCAAGGTCGAAATCGCCGGACCCGGCTTCATCAACTTCTTCCTCGCACCCGAGGCCTGGCATGGCGTGGTGGCCGAGGTGCTGGGCCAGGGCGAGGCTTTCGGCCGCGCGACACTCGGCGGCGGCCGGCCGGTGCAGGTGGAATTCGTGTCCGCCAATCCCACCGGACCGCTGCACGTCGGCCATGGCCGTGGCGCCGCCTACGGCGCGGCCGTCGCCGATCTGCTGGAAGCGGTCGGCTACAGCGTCCATCGTGAGTACTACGTCAACGACGCCGGCCGGCAGATGGATATCCTCGCCGCCAGCGTCTACCTGCGCTACCTGGAACTGAGCGGCGTGGAACTGGCCTTTCCGAGCAACGGCTACAAGGGCGACTATGTCTGGGACATCGGCGCCACCCTGCATCGCAATCACGGCGATGCCTGGGCCTTTCTCGCCGAGGAAGTCTTCCGCGACCTGCCGCCCGATGCGCCCGAGGGCGACAAGGAAGCACACATCGACGGCCTGATCGCCCGCATCAAGTCCCTGCTCGGACCGGAACGCTACCGCGAGCTGTTCGACGAGGGCCTGAACGAAATCCTGGCCAACATCCGCCAGGACCTGAAGGAGTTCGGGGTCGAGTACCAGGAATGGTTCTCCGAGCGCTCGCTGACCGAGTCGGGCGACGTGCAGAAGGCCATCGACCGTCTGCAGGCCGCCGGCCACCTGTACGAGAAAGAGGGCGCACTCTGGTTCCGATCCACCGACTTCGGCGACGAGAAGGACCGGGTGGTGGTGCGCGACAATGGCCAGACCACCTATTTCGCCTCCGACATCGCCTATCACATGAACAAGCTGGAACGCGGCTACGAGCGGGTGATCGACGTCTGGGGCGCCGACCACCACGGCTATGTGCCACGGGTGAAGGCGGCGCTGCAGGCGCTGGGCGACGATCCCTCGAAGCTGGACGTGCTGCTGGTGCAGTTCGCCATCCTCTATCGCGGTGGCGAGAAGGTGCAGATGTCGACCCGCTCCGGCGAGTTCGTCACGCTGCGCGAGCTGCGCCAGGAGGTCGGCAACGATGCCGCGCGCTTCTTCTACGTGATGCGCAAGTGCGAGCAGCACCTGGACTTCGACCTCGACCTCGCCAAGTCGCAGTCGGCCGATAACCCAGTGTACTACATCCAGTATGCCCATGCGCGGGTGCGCAGCGTGCAGCGCCAGCTAGAGGAGAAGGGGCTCGCCTGGGATCGCGAGGCGGGCCTTGCGAACCTGCACCTGCTGCACGAGCGCCACGAGCAGGAGCTGATGGTCAGCCTGTCGCGCTATCCGGAAGTGGTCGAGGCCGCGGCACTGAACCATGAACCGCACCAGCTCGCGCACTACCTGCGCGAACTCGCCAACGAGTTCCACACCTACTACAACGCGCACCAGTTCCTGGTGGAGGACAACCGGCTGCGCGATGCCCGCCTTGCCCTCATCGAAGCCACCCGGCAGGTGATCGCCAACGGCCTTGGCCTGCTCGGCGTGTCCGCGCCGGACAGCATGTAGGACGGCCATGCCGCGCGACTACAAGCACCGTACCCAGCCCCGTCGACGCAAGCGCGGCCGGGTGCCCGGGTGGTTGTGGCTGCTCGCCGGGCTGGCGGTCGGCCTGTTCATCGCCTTCCTGGTCTGGCTCGGCGGCGACGACTCTGCCGATCGTCCGCTGCCGCAGCCGGCGCCGACCCGCGACGCGCGCGAGGTGCGCAAGGTCCCACGACCGACCATACCGCCGCCGCCCAAGCCGCGTTTCGAGTTCTACGACCTGTTGCCGGACATGGAAGTGGTGGTGGTACCGGAGGAAGAGCTGGGACCCAGGCCCGCGCAGGGCGTGGCGCGGGTGGAGAAGCCGGGGACGTATGTGCTGCAGGCCGGGTCCTTCCGCAGCGCCCGCCAGGCCGACGAGCTGCGCGCCCGGCTGGCGCTGATGGGGCTGGAATCCAGCGTGCAGGCCGTCACCCTCGATTCCGGCGAGACCTGGCACCGGGTACGCGTCGGTCCCTTCCGCGACCTGGCCGAGCTCAATCGTGTGCGCGCCCAGCTCGCCGAGAATCATATCGACGCCATCCTGCTGCGGGCACGACCGGAAGGCTGAGGCCACGGCTCCGTTCATGGCCGCTGGAAGCAGCAGCGACGCTGCTGCCGAGCCTCATGGCACCCGTGTTTCAGAACCCGGGAAGGTCCGACTGCTCAGTCGAGCATACGCACCCGATCCGGCAACAGCCGCATGTCGGCGAGGCTCTCGACCAGTGACTTGAACCAGTTGGTGTCCTTGCCATGAACCATCTTGTAGAACTCGACTTTCATGGTGAGCACCGATCCGAAGAAGATGCCCGCCAGCGCAATGAACGAGCCCAGGGAAAGGGTAGAGATTCCCGTGATGCCCTGACCAAAGGTGCAGCCCAGTGCGAGTACGCCGCCCACCCCCATCAGCGCACCGCCAATCACATGATTGGCCATGTCCTGCAGACTGGTGAAGTACTCCCAGCGAAACTTGCCGGAAACGACTGACCATATGAAGGCCCCCAGAACGACGCCAACGACAGCTGCAATGCCGAAGTTGACGGAATAGGCACTGGTCAGCATCAAGTAGCGAAGGCTCTCGCCCAGGGGCGCGGTGAAGGTATAGGACGCGGCCGTGGTAGGCTCAATGCCACCGAGCGGATCCGCATTCACGACCCCATAGTAGCCGGTCACCCACCAGCCGAACACAATGAACAGCCCGATCAGGAACCCTGACACCACATTGTCGGGGCGCTTGCGGAACTCCGGGGCAAGAAAGGCGTACAGGATCAGACCGCCACCGACCAGGCCCGTCAGAACCCAGCGCAACACCTCTTCGCTCATGCCCAGCCAGTGAGCGAGCACGACGTGCGCCGCCTGACTGTTCATGCCGTAGGCCTCCAGCTCCACCGCCGTCGACTCCAGTGGCACCCTCAGGTGAACACCCAGGAACCCCCACAGCGTTGCGGCAGCCGTAATGGCCATGACCATCAACACCACCAGTGCACGCAGGTTGCCCCCCCCCACGCGCAACAGAATCTTGTTGCCACAGCCGGTACCCAGGGACATGCCGATCCCGAACAGGGTGCCACCAACGAAATAGGAGAGCCAGGCGAAGGTGCTGGTTCGATAGATCGAATCTGCCAGATCCACGATGGGCCGTGTGATGGCTTCGCCAAAGTCATCCGTCACGGTTATGGTTACCGCATGCAGGATCTGGGCGCCGATCAGTGCCACCGCGATGGCCACGAACCACGCCCTCAGGCGCCCCGTGTCCCCGTCGAATACCACGTCGGAAATCGCGCCTCGGGTACAAAAACCGGTTTTCTGTGCCACCAGACCGATGCCCAGACCACCCAAAAGGCCCAGCAGCGGTACCATTTCTGCTGCGGTCATGCTTCCTCCTGCTCGCGTCAGCGTTGAACTGCAGCCGACCGGACCGCCACTCCCGCCCAAACGGACAGGCGAGCGCCCGCTCTGCTTCATGGCTTATCGGTAAGCGCCGACTACAACTTGAGCACAAACTCGGGTACCGCAGTCACAGGTGCAATATGCGGGCTAAAGACAGGCCGCCAGCGGCCGATAGACTTGCTCCAGACAGGGTTTTTCTGAACACCCCAGAATTTCGGGGAGTGCAAGAACCGGCCGTCTGGACATGACGAATCAAGGGGGGGATAAACACCATGAGCCTGAAGCAAACCCTGGACCTCAGCGGACTGAACTGTCCGCAACATGTCATGCGTTGCAAGGCGGCGCTGGCCCGCATGCCGGCCGGCGGACTGCTGCATGTGAGACTCACCGATCCGCGCTGCGACCATGACATCGAACTGCTGGTGCACGCCCTGGGCGACCGGATCGAGCGAGTAGAAACGCGGGCAGGCGCTACCGAGTACTGGATCCGGCGATACACCCCGGCGACCACGGGCAACCGCACTGGCACACCCCGTCCCGCCAGTGTCGCCGCCATGCTCAGGCTCGCGCTGGATGTGTTCCGGCCCCGGCCGGTGACCCAGTAACCGGTATCTGGACACATATGGTGCAGCCCGGTCAGCGGCCGACCGCCGCTGGCCGGGCTCACGCTTCCGCCCGGGTGCAATATGCGAGCTAGCAGCCTGTCGGACTCAGGCGATCGTAGCGAGCATTGTGGGAGAGCGAGAACGACTCTCCACGATTTCGAGGCGCATAGTGGGACATTGCTCCGAGAAAGCGGGGGGATTCGGGCCGCTCTCCCAGCAGCGCAGTAGATTGGCCCTAAGTCCGACAGGCTGCTAATGCACGTGACGCTGGAGATACCGCCCGTACTCGGCGCGCAGCGGATCGTCGGGCGCGAGCAGGGCGAAGACCCGCAGCATGGCCTTGCGGGCGTAGGCCTCGTCGGCATCCGTTTCCTGCTCGAGCAGGCGCGCAAGCAGCGCAAGGGCCTCGGCGTGCTCGCCGGCGAGCACCTGGCGGGCGGCACGCTGACGCAGGGGTCCGGGGTCATCGGGGGCGGCGTCGATGCGCGCCTGCAGCGCGGCGTCATCCTCGTCGCCGGCCTCCATGCGAAAGCCGAGCAATATGCGGAACTGCAGCAGCTCGTCATACTGGCGCACGCCCTCGGGCACGCTGTCGAGGAGACGGATGGCCGCCTCGGTCCGGCCCTGGTGGTGGAGCAGGCGGGCCACCGCCAGCGGCAGCCGGGGATTGACCGGATCCTCGGCCATGGCCTCGCCGAGCAGTCGAAAGGCATCCTGCGCACGGCCCTCGGCAAACAGCGGCACGGCGCGGTCGATGACGTCGTCGGAGTCGCGCGCCACGTAGTACTGGACCAGTACCTCCAGTGCCGCCTCGTCCTGAAGGCCGCTGCGGCTCTCGACCACCCGGCCCTTGCGGAACAGCTTCAGCGCAGGTACGTCGGTCACACCGAGATCACGGGCCAGCGCCGCCTCGGCATCGACATCCACGTTGACCAGCAGCAGGCGCCCGTCGAGCGCGCCCACCAGCCCTTCCAGCAGAGCGAACTGGCGCTGGCAGGTTTCGTCCTCGGGCGAGCGGAAGTTGACCAGCACCGGGCCGCGGGCGGAATTCTCCACCACCAGCGCGGGGAAGCTTTCCGCGTCGGCGGCGACGATGTAAGGCGATTCTCTGGACTCGGTCATGCCCCCATCCTAGCAAGGCGTCGCGGCGCTGGCACGCCCGGGAACACCGGCGCCTATTCGAACCGGTAGTGCTTGCGTACTTCCTCGTGGATCTCCCAGGTGCAGGACAACCCGGCGGGGAAGGTGACCAGATCCCCGGCGCGCAGCTGCACCGGCTCGCCGCCCTCGGGCGTGACCGTGACCCGGCCGGTGAGCAGATAACAGGTCTCGCTGCTGTCGTAGGTCCAGGGGAAGGTCGAGGCCTCCTTTTCCCAGATTGGCCAGTCGAAGACCTCCATCGCCTCGAGCCGCTCGCCGGGGGGATTGGACTCGACACGGATCTCGTTCATGACAGCCTCCTGTGACCGGTTGGGGCGTCCATGATACGGATGACGGCAACCGGGGTGAACCAGCCCGGACCCCGGAACCGGGCACACGCCCAGATTCAGTCCTCGTCGGCCTGCCGCACGGCCCGTTTCAGGCGATAGAGGGCAGAGATGTCCTCGTCGCCGTGGCCGTCGGTCTCCAGCCGCGCGTAGTCGGCAAGGGTGTCCCGCACCAGTGACAGTTCCAGCCCGAGGCCCTCGGCCAGCCGGGCGCAGATGTCCAGATCCTTGCGGTGCAGCGCCACCCGGAAGCCGGGCTCGAAACGCCCCTGCACCAGGGTCGGCCCGCGATGGGTGAGGAACCAGTTGCCGGCGGCACCGCCGCCCACCACTTCGATGACCCGGTCCAGCGGCAGGCCCAGAGCCTCGGCCAGCGCCAGCCCCTGGCACACGGCCTGGTTGATGCCGGCGGCGATCACCTGGTTGACGGCCTTGGTGGCCTGACCGCTGCCGACCGGCCCCAGGTGCGCGATGCGCGCGCTGATGACTTCAAGTACCGGGCGCACCCGGGCGAGCATCTCCGGCTCGCCGCCGACCATCATCGCCAGCGTGCCCCGCCGGGCACCCTCGACACCTCCGGAAACGGGCGCATCGAGAAAGCCGACCCCGGCCTCGTCCAGGCGCGCGGCCAGGCGCCGGGCGGTGTCCGGGTGCGTGGTGGAGGTGTCGACCACGACCTGGCCCGGTCGCAGCACGGGGTGCAGCCGCTCGAGCAGCGATGTCACGTCGGCATCCGCCGACAGGCTGAGCAGCAGCACCTCGACCCCGGCGGCCAGTGCCTCGGCATCGGCTGCGGGTGGCCTGCCCAGCCGCTCGGCCAGGGCCGCGGCCCGCCCCGGCGAGCGATTCCAGAAGCCGCCGAGCAGGCCGGCGCGATGCAGGTTTTCGGCCATGGGCGCACCCATGGCGCCGAGACCGAACACGCCGGCAAGGCAGGCGTTCATGCTCAGTCCTCCAGATAGGTATAGCCGCGCAGGCCGTCCTCGAGTTCGGCGAACAGCCGCACCTGCGCGTCGGCATCCAGCCCCGCCGCCTGCAGGCGCTCGCGGTAACGGTCGAGCATGGCGTCGATGTCGAAGTGCACATAACGCAGCAGCTCGTCCACGGTGTCGCCCTGCTCGATCCGGGTGACCTGCCAGCCGCCGTCGTCATCCAGCGCCACGTTCACGGCATCGGTATCCCCGAACAGGTTGTGCATGTCGCCGAGGATCTCCTGGTAGGCCCCGATGAGGAACACACCCAGCAGGTATTCCTCGCCGCGCCGCCAGGGATGCAGCGGCAGGGTGGTTTCGATGCCGTCACCGGCGACATAGCGCGAGATGCGCCCGTCCGAGTCGCAGGTGAGGTCCTGGATCACGCCGCGCCGCGTGGGCGGATCGTCCAGCCGGTGCAGGGGCATGATGGGAAAGATCTGGCCGATGGCCCAGACGTCGGGCAAGGACTGGAACACCGAGAAGTTCAGAAAGTACTTGTCGGCCAGCTTCTCGTTGAGTTCGTCCAGCACCTGCCGGCGCGCCGGATGGTTGCCGCGCAGCAGCGGCCGCAGGCGATGACAGATGGCGAAGTAAAGGGCCTCGACGCGCGCCCGCTGCTCGAGGGTGAGCACGCCGTGCAGGTAGAGGGTGCGCGCCTCGCCCAGCCAGTACTCGGCCTCGTGCCAGGCCTCGAGCGCGGTGCGCGGTGCGATCTGTTCGTAGACCTCCCACAGGTTGCGCACGATGGCCGGCTCGTCGTCGGCGGGCGGTTCCATGGCACCCGTGCCCGGTGCCTGTTCGATGTCGGTGACATTGCTGATGAGCACGGCATGGTGCGCCGTCATGGCGCGGCCGGACTCGGTGAAGATGTCCGGGGTCGGCAGATCCTGCTCGGCGCAGATCCCGGCCAGGGCATGGACCACGTTGTTGGCGTATTCCTGCACCGTGTAGTTCACCGAACAATCACTGCGCGAGCCGGTGCCCTCGTAGTCGATGCCCAGGCCGCCACCGACATCGACCACGGCCAGCGGCGCGCCCAGGCGGCGCAGTTCCGCATAGTAGCGCGCCACCTCGCGCATGCCGTTCTGGATGTCGCGCACGTTCGCCACCTGCGACCCCAGGTGACAGTGCAGCAGCACCAGCCGGTCGAGCTTGCCTGCGCTGCGGAGACGTTCGATCAGCGCCAGCACCTGGCGGGCATGCAGGCCGAACTTGGCCTTCTCGCCACCGGTGTTCTGCCACTTGCCCGCGCCCAGCGAGGCCAGCCGCACGCGCACGCCGAGCAGCGGCTCCACCTCCAGCGCTGCGGCCTCGGCCAGCACCAGCTCCAGCTCCGAGAGTTTCTCGATGACGATGTGCACGCGCAGGCCCAGCCGGCGGCCGATCAGCGCCAGGCGCGCATACTCGCGGTCCTTGTAGCCGTTGCAGACGATGACGCCGCCCGGGCGGGACAGGGCCAGCACCGCCATCAGCTCGGGCTTGCTGCCCGCCTCCAGCCCGACCCGCTCGCCGCCGTGATCGAGGATCTCCTCCACCACGCTGCGCTGCTGGTTGACCTTGATGGGATAGACGGCGGTGTAGTGCCCGTCGTAGTCGTACTGGGCACGCGCCGCGGCGAAGGCGCCGCAGAGGATATCGATGCGATCGTGCAGGATGTCGTTGAAGCGCACCAGCACCGGCAGGGACACGCCCTGCGCGCGGAGGTCTGCGGTCAGCTCGGGCAGGTCGATGGCGGCACCCTCGTCCCGGTGCGGCCGCACCTGCAGGTGCCCGGCCGGGGCCACGGCGAAATAGCCCCCGCTCCAGTGCGGGAGGCCGTAGGTCGAGGCAGCCTGTTCGGTGGTCCACATGACGGCACAAGATACGGTCAAAGCGGCGCCGAAGGAAGCATATTGTCCGCCCTGACCGATTCAATCGCGTGCGCGCTTCTGGTATCGTCTGCCTCCCCACGCAACACCCCGGCAAGCGAGGCCGCCATGACCCTGGACAGCCACTGGTTCACCGAAGTCTGCGAGGAAGGCGGTTCGGCCCTTTCTCTGAAGATCAAGCGCAAGCTGCACGAGGAGCAGAGCGAATACCAGCGCATCGAGATCTTCGAGACCGAGAAGTTCGGCAACCTGATGGTCATCGACGGCTTCGTGATGCTGAGCAGCCGTGACAACTTCCTCTACCACGAGATGATGTCGCACCCGGCCCTGTTCACCCATCCCG
This sequence comes from Thiohalobacter sp., assembly GCF_027000115.1. Lineage (NCBI taxonomy): Bacteria > Pseudomonadati > Pseudomonadota > Gammaproteobacteria > Thiohalobacterales > Thiohalobacteraceae > Thiohalobacter > Thiohalobacter sp. The sequence continues at coordinate 9,822 of NZ_JALTON010000006.1, forward strand.
AGCCGAAGCGGGTGGTGATCATCGGCGGTGGCGACTGCGGCACCCTGCAGCAGGTATTGCGCCATGACGGCGTGACCTCCGCGCTGCAGGTCGAAATCGACGAGCGGGTCACGCGGCTGGCCGAGCAGTACTTCCCGGAACTGTGCGAGAACAACAGCGATCCGCGCGCCCAGTTCCTGTTCGGCGATGGCATCCGCTGGATGAAGGAGGCCGATGCCGGCAGCATGGACGTGATCATCGTCGACTCCACCGACCCCATCGGGCCGGCCAAGGGCCTGTTCACCGAGGACTTCTATCGCGACTGCCACCGCGCGCTGGGCGAGGCCGGGGTGCTGGTGCAGCAGAGTGAGTCACCGATGTACCACATGGACATACTGGGCGAGATGCACGCCGCCATGCGCGCGGCGGGTTTCGACACCACGCGCACCCTGCACTACCCACAACCCGTCTATCCCTCCGGCTGGTGGAGCGCAACCATGGCCTGCAAGGGCGTTCGCCCCGAGGACTTCCGGGCCGAGGCGGCAGCCGCGCGCGGCTTCAGCACCCGCTACTACAACGCCGACATCCACCGTGCCGCGCTGGCGCAGCCTGAGTTCTGTCGCGAGGCCTTCGGGGACTGAGCCCCCGAGAACGCGACAGGAACACGGAGGGCACCAAACAGGCCAGCAGGTAGCCTGGATGGAGTGCGAGCGGAATCCGGGAACGGCCCCCGGATTCCGGCCCTGCGGGCCTGCATTCGGGCTACACCATGCCCGCCCGACGCAACCGAAATTCATGCAATGATCTGGTGAGCGCCTGCAGGCGGACTTGGTAGGATGGGCAAAGGAGCGTAGCGACGTGCCCATCAGCATCCTGTGACCGTCATGATGGGCACGGCCCTTCGCGCCTTTGCCCATCCTACAAATTCTGCGCACTTCCGGAGGGCGCGGGACACATCAGTCACACCAGCGGGCGACCTCGCCCTCCCACTGCGCGATCAGCCGGCCGCGCTCGGCGTCGTCCATGAACACCCGCTCGCCGTTCTCGTTCAGCCGATAGACGCCACCGGCATTGCGGTACTGGCGCAGGTTGTCGCGCGCAATGGCGCAGTTGCGTCGGCGCAACCGCGCCTGATCCTCGGCCCGGCGCTCCGCCTCCTGCTTGCGCAGGCGCTCGGCCTGCCAGGCCTCCAGCAGGCGGCGCTGGCGTTCGGCCCGGCCGGCGTCGCTCGGTGCCGAGGCCGGGGCCTTCGGCACCCGCACGGTGTTGGCCCCCGAGCGCGGCCGGTCGCTGAAATGCACCTCGCCGTTCTCGTCCACCCAGCGGTAGACCTCGGCGCGAACGGCCGCGCTACCCGCCAGCACGGCGAGAATCAGCATGCCGGCGATTGCACTTCCCTGTTTCATGGACGCATCTCCAGTCGGTCGAGTCGCAGCCGCTCGCGGGCATCGAACAGCCGCCGCGTGGCCAGCGCCAGCGCGGCCAGGGCGCCGATGCCGCTCGCAACGGCAATCAGGAACATGATCAGTATCTGGTACTTCACCGCCTCCACGGGCGGCGCGCCGGCCAGGATCTGACCCGTCATCATGCCCGGCAGGCTGACCACGCCGGCCGCGGCCATGGCATTGATGACCGGGATCAGTGCCGCCCGCAGCGCCTCGCGCCGAACCGGGGCCACGGCCTCGGTGGCCGGGTGCCCCAGCATCAGCCGGGCCTCGATCTCGGCACGCCGTTGCCAAGCGCCCTCGTGCAGCCGCTCCAGGGCAATGGCGGTCCCGGTCATGCTATTGCCCAGTACCATGCCGAGCAAGGGAATGGCGTACTGCGGCTCGTACCAGGGCCGTTCACCGATGATCGCCAGCAGCGCAAACAGGGTCACCGAAAAGGACGACAGCAGCAACGACAGGGTGCCGACCCCATAGCCCCAGAGGCCCCGCAACCGCCGGGTCTGCCGGACCCGCACCTCGCGGCCGGCCACCGCGAGCATGAACAGCGCCATCAGCAGCACCCAGCCCAGCGCGGCATGGGCGAACAGGGCCTTGAGCACCAGGCCCACCAGCAGCAGCTGGACGGTGGTGCGCAGCGCCGCCACCAGCAGCTGGTTGCGCAGGCCGCGCTGGACCCGGCCGGCGAGCCCGGCCAGGACCAGCACCAGCAGCGCCGCCAGCCCCAGATCAAAATAGGTCAGGTGAATCACGCGACCCCCGGTTCCGGCGCCGCTGCGACCAGCCGGCCGGCCCGCACCGTCAGTCGCCGTGCGGCGACCCGCGCCAGCTGCGCAGTATCGTGACTGACCCAGATCACGCCCGCGGCCTCGGTGCGCGCATAGTCGCCGACCAGGGCCTCGGCGGCGAGCCGGTTGCCGGTATCCAGATTGGCCGTCGGCTCGTCCAGCAACAGCACCCGCGGGCGGTCGGCCAGCGCCCGCAGCAGCGCCAGCCGCTGGCGCTCGCCACTGGACAGCCGGGTGACGGGCCACTCCAGGGCGGCCGGGGTCAGGCCGAGCCGGGCCAGTGCGGTGGCATCGGGTGGCAGGGGGAAGTGGTCGCGCACGCGCTCCGACCACCAGGCGCTCTCCGCCGGAAGGTAGCGGACCCGGCGACGCCATTCGGCGCCGCTGAGCGTCTCGGCAGCCTCGCCTGCGCAGCGCAGCACGCCGGTGTGCGGATCCAGATCCGCCAGCGCCCTCAGCAGCCGGCTCTTGCCGCTGCCGGAGGGGCCGCTGATACCCAGGATATCGCCCGGCGCGAGGGCAAGACACACGTCCTGCAGCGGGCCGACCGTCAGGGCCTCGACTTCGAACAGGGGTTCGGACACGGCGGTTCCTCGTGGCAGGGGTTCCCCGACCCTGCGGGTAGCGGCTCCATCCTACACAATGTGCATGGGAACGCGGGAAACCCCGAACAGGCTCAACCTGCATATTGCATCAAGGCCGAAGCGGGCGGGCACAAAACCATGCTCTAGACCATGGGTACAGAAATCCGGTTTATTGCCTGCCAGCGCAACAAATTACCCGCCGCCCGCTTCGGCCTTGGTGCAATATGCGGGTTAACGCTTGGCGCTCCGCGCCGGCTGGGCTATGTTGCGCCTTCGACATTGGCCCGTGAGAGGGAGCAGATCCATGAGCGAACCCTTGATTGCGAAGAAAGGACCCTATGAAGTCGAACTGGAGCCCGGCATCTACTGGTGGTGCGCCTGCGGGCGGTCGAAGGACCAGCCCTTCTGCGACGGTTCGCACAAGGGCACCGACTTCCAGCCGGTGAAGTTCGAGCTGACCGAGAAGAAGAAGGTCTGGCTGTGCGGCTGCAAGCACACCGCCGACGCCCCCTTCTGCGACGGCAGCCACAAGCAGCTCTGAACCCCAAAAAGGAAGGGCGCCGAATGGCGCCCTTCGCATGCCGTCCCTGGACAAGGGGATGGATCAGAGGCCGGAACCCTTGGAACCGGTGAACTCGGGATAGGCTTCCAGGCCACACTCCACGAGATCGACACCCTCGTACTCCTCTTCCTCGCTGACGCGAATGCCCATGATGGTCTTGAGCACCAGCCAGACCACGAAGCTCGCGCCGAAGGTCCAGGCGAAGATGGTGCCGAGGCCGATCAGCTGGGCGCTGAGCTTGGCGTCGGGGTTGGACAGGACCACCGCGATCAGACCCCACATGCCGACCACACCATGGACGGAGATGGCGCCGACCGGGTCGTCGATGCGCAGCTTGTCCAGAGTGATGATGGAGAACACCACCAGCACGCCACCGACGGCCCCGATGATGGTCGCGAGCAGCGGTGTGGGCGTGAGCGGTTCTGCGGTGATGGCCACCAGGCCGGCCAGGGCCCCGTTGAGCGCCATGGTGAGATCGGTCTTGCCGAACAGCATGCGGGCGGTCAGCATGGCGGCCACCACACCGCCGGCGGCAGCCATGTTGGTGTTGACGAACACCAGCGCCACGGCGTTGGCCTCGCCCACGTCACTGACCTTCAGCTCCGAACCACCGTTGAAGCCGAACCAGCCCAGCCACAGGATGAAGGTACCCAGAGTGGCCAGCGGCAGGTTGGCGCCGGGGATGGGATAGACCTCGCCGTTGGGACCGTACTTGCCCTTGCGCGCGCCCAGAAGGATCACGCCGGCCAGGGCCGCAGCCGCGCCGCACAGGTGCACCACGCCGGAACCGGCGAAGTCGAGGAAGCCCAGGCCGTCGAGGAAACCGCCACCCCACTTCCAGTAACCCTGCAGCGGGTAGATGAAGCCGGTCATGACCACGGCAAAGAACAGGAAGGCCCACAGCTTCATCCGCTCGGCCACCGCGCCCGAGACGATGGACATGGCGGTGGCCACGAACACCACCTGGAAGAAGAAGTCGGCCATGCCCGAATAGTAGGGTGCATCATCGCCGCCGGCGAGCACGGCCTCGACCGTGTTGTCCTCACCGAGCAGGAAGCTGATGCCCGGCCAGACACTGCTGACCGCATCACCCGGGTACATGATGTTGTAGCCCACAACCATGTACATGATGCAGGCAATGGCAAACAGCGCCACGTTCTTGGTCAGAATCTCGGCGGTGTTCTTGGCGCGGACCAGGCCGGCCTCGAGCATGGCAAAGCCGGCCGCCATCCACATGACAAGCGCGCCGGACACCAGGAAATAAAAGGTATCGAGCGCGTAACTCAGTTCAGTAATCGCTTCCACTTTTCAACCCTCCGCAACAGGCGTCTCAACGGCTCACAAGGCGTCCGGACCGGACTCGCCGGTGCGGATTCGAACGGCCTGCTCGACCGGGGACACGAAGATCTTGCCGTCACCGATCTTGCCGGTATTGGCCGATTTGGTAATGGCCTCGATGACCTGGTCGACCAGGCCGTCATCGATGACCACGTCGAGCTTTACCTTGGGCAGGAAGTCGACGACGTATTCCGCACCCCGGTAGAGTTCGGTGTGGCCCTTCTGACGCCCGAAGCCCTTGACCTCGGTCACCGTGATGCCCTGAACGCCGATCTCCGACAGTGCCTCGCGCACATCGTCGAGCTTGAACGGCTTGATGATTGCAGTTACCAGTTTCATGGGTTCCTCCTGGGAGGGCCCGCCCCCAAGGGGGCGGACCCGTCTGAACGGCTTAGAAGCTCTTGGAGACCGTGAACACCACGCGGTCATCCGCAACGCCGCCGAACACGTCTTCGCCGTCGTTGTTGGTGCCGATGTAGCTCAGGTCCAGACCCACGCCCGCGGCCTCGGTGGAAACACCCAGGCTGTAGTCGATGTAGTCGGAGCCCAGGCCACCGCTGGCAACCGAGTCGTAGGCATCACCATCGGAGAAGCCGACGTGGGCCGCCAGGGTAAAGCCCTCGGCAACAGCGACCTCGCCGTCCAGGCTCAGGTACCAGGCACTCTCGTCGACACCGACGAAGTTCAGTTCCGGGCTGTAGTAGAAGGTTGCGCCGACGGAGGCATCCTCGCTGAGGCTGTAGCTCGCACCGACGTACAGCTCGGTGGTGTTGGCGTCGTCGTAGCCGGGATAGTTGTAGCGGATGACGCCCAGGTCATAGCCGATCTCGCCCATCTCGCCCCCGAAGCCGGCGTACAGGTCCACCTCGAGCTGGGGATCGGTGCTGGTCCCGGAGAAGAAGTTGGAATCGACGTTGGAGGCCCAGGTGCCGACATAGAAGCCGCTGTCGTGGGCCCAGTCGAAGCCGCCCTGCAGGGCCATCTGGTTGTCGGTCTGGGACACGCCACGGAACATGTAGTCGGTGGCCAGGGCCACGTTGCCGCTGATCTCGGCATGGGCCAGACCGGCGGAACCTGCGACGGCTGCAGCGATGAGGGTCTTGGAAAGGGTTTTCATGAGTCCGACTCCTGAGTTGGTCAGTTAGATAAACGTTGAATGTACTGCTCTGGCAGGCTTGATCCTGTGCCCGCTTGAATTGCAGATGCCATGCCAGGTTTGCTAGGCATTGTTTTCCATGGGATTTCCGAAAAATCGCGGTGCCTATACCCGGAACGGCCGCACCATTCCAGAGCACACCCAGGCGTCTGCACCGATCTGGTGCTCACTTTTGGTGCAGCATTGCCTGGACCCGGATCAGGGCGCTGCGCTAACCTAGGCGCATGATGGACCCGAAAATATTCGACGAATTCGCGCGGCGGCTCTCGGCCGCCATGCCGCCCGGGCTGCAGTCGCTGCAACAGGACTTCGAGCACAATGCCCGCGCCGCCCTGCAGGGCGCGCTGGCGAAACTGGATCTGGTGACCCGCGAGGAGTTCGAGGTGCAGAGCGCCGTGCTGGCGCGGACACGGGAAAAGGTCGAGGCGCTGGAGCGGCGCGTGGCCGAACTCGAGGCGCGACTGGGCAAGGGCGCGGAAGCACCAGCGGCGGACGAGACAACGCCCGGCGATCTGGACATGGACGGCGGCTAGCCCGGATATCTCGCCGGGCGCGAACGCCGACCGTTTTCCCGGGCAGGACGCCCGGGCGCAGGGGGAACCGCTTGTCATTAACCCGGCAAGCCGAGATGCCGGGTTAATAATGGGGAGGAGGGACTTTCCCGATGACGCTTGCCGTCGTCTTCAGTCGCGCCAGCGTGGGCATCGACGCGCCGCTGGTGACCGTCGAAGTGCATCTCGCCAACGGCCTCCCCGGCCTCAACATCGTCGGCCTTCCCGAAACCGCCGTGCGCGAAAGCAAGGACCGGGTGCGCGGCGCCCTGCTCAACGGCGGCTTCGAGTTCCCTTCCCGGCGCATCACCATCAACCTCGCCCCCGCCGACCTGCCCAAGGAGGGCGGCCGTTTCGACCTGCCCATCGCGCTCGGCATACTCGCCGCCTCCGGCCAGATTCCCGCCGAAGGCCTTGCCCGCCATGAGTGGCTGGGCGAGCTGGCGCTCTCCGGCGAGCTGCGGCCGGTCAACGGCGTGCTGCCGGCCGCGCTGGCCGCGCGGCGCGCCGGCCGCGGGCTGGTGGTGCCGACCGCCAACGGCCCGGAGGCGGCACGGGTGGCGGACCTGGACGTACGCGAGGCCGGCCACCTGAATACGGTCACCGCCTGGCTGAGTGACCAGGGCCCGCCCCTCACCCGGGCCGTCACCCGGCCCGCCGCCCTGGCCGCCTACCCCGATCTCGCCGACGTGCGCGGCCAGTTCCAGGCCCGCCGGGTGCTGGAAATCGCTGCCGCGGGCGGCCACAGCCTGCTGCTCACCGGCCCCCCGGGCACCGGCAAGTCGATGCTGGCCAGCCGCCTGCCCGGCATCCTGCCCGACATGAGCGAGGATGAAGCGCTGGAGACGGCAGCCGTGCATTCGCTGGGCAACCCGCCCGGAACCCTGCTCAACCACTGGCGGCAGCGGCCCTTTCGCAGCCCGCATCACACCGCCTCAGCTCCGGCGCTGGTGGGCGGCGGCTCCCAGCCCCGGCCCGGGGAGATCTCGCTGGCCCACCACGGCGTGCTCTTCCTCGACGAGCTGCCGGAGTTCGACCGCAAGGTGCTGGAGGTGCTGCGCGAACCACTGGAGACCGGCGAGGTGACCATATCGCGGGCCGCGCGTCAGGCCCGCTTCCCGGCGCGTTTCCAGCTGGTGGCGGCCATGAACCCCTGCCCCTGCGGCTACCACGGCGATCCCTCCGGGCGCTGCCACTGCACGCCGGACCAGATCCGCCGCTACCGCGGACGCATTTCCGGTCCGCTGCTCGACCGCATCGACCTGCACGTGACCGTGCCGCGCGAATCGCTCGAGTCCCTGCGCGGCCGGGCGGGCGAGCGCAGCGAAACAGTGCGGGCACGGGTGGCAGCGGCACGCGCCCGGCAACTGGAGCGCCAGGGCTGCGCCAACGCCGCGCTGGTCGGCGAACGGCTCGAGGACTCGCTGCGCCTTGCTCCGGCCGCCGAGACCCTGCTCAACCGCGCCGCGGAGCAGCTGCGGCTGTCCGCCCGCGCCTACCATCGCGTACTGCGGGTGGCACGCACCATCGCCGACCTGGGCGACTACCCCGACGTCGAGGGCCAGCACCTTTCCGAGGCGCTGCAGTACCGCCCCGGCTGATCGATGAACCCCTGCACCCGTGCCGGTGGTATAGTCGCGGCATGGCCAGGCCCTTTCCCCATCGGCTCCGCTGCGAGGCCCCCAGGCCGTCGTTCCCCGAACATGAGCGGCGCCTGCCCTGGCTCGGCCCGCTGCTGGACGCCTGTTGCATCGCCGACAGCGGCGTCGCCGAAGGCATCCGTCGCGAGACCGACCGTGGCCGCCGCCTGGCCTGCCGCAAGGGCTGCGCCCACTGCTGCCGAAGTCACGAAACCGTGCCTGTCTATCCGCTCGAACTGATGGGCATTGCCTGGTATGTCACCGAAATCATCGAGGGGCCGCTGCGCGGGCGGCTGCACGACCGGCTGGCACATCATCGCGACCTGCCCGGCTGCCCCTTTCTGGTCGACGACAGTTGCAGCATTTATCCCCTGCGACCCATGGCCTGCCGTCTCCTCAATGTGTTCGACCGCGCCTGTGCGCCCGGCGAGGATGTCTTCTACAGCCGACACGGGGATCTGCTCACGCCGTTGCCCGACTACCGGGAAGCGACCGAGTACGAAATGCTGCCTTTCTACGGCTTTTGCGAGGCCGACGAGCGCCGCGAGGCCCTGCGCAGCGGTCGTCTGCATCAGCTTGCCCGCGTGCTGCGTGACCTGGACTGGGCTTCGCTGGCGAAACGCATGGCCGCCCGCGATGCCGGCCAGCCCGCCGCCCTCGACGAGGCCCTGCCGTGAACGATCACCGCGACGATGAGGATCCGCGCCTGCGCGAGGCCGTCGTGGCCCTGTCGCAGGGCGACTTCGCGACCTCGCTGCAGCTCGCCCGACAGACCGCCGAGGAAGGCGACGCGCTGGCGATGCACTTCGTCGGATGGCACTACCACAAGGGCCTGGGCGTGCCCGAGGATCAGGCGGCGGCGGTGTCCTGGTGGTGCAAGGCCGCCAGCGCCGGCCACGCCGTGGCCATGCGTGCCCTGGGCTGGGCGCTGGAGACGGGCGAGGGACTGGAGGCCGACCCCGTGGCCGCCTACATCTGCTACAGCCGGGCGCTGGCCGCCGGCGACAGGGATGCCGCCGAGGCCCTCACCGAGCTGGCGCCGCGGCTGGCACCGGACCAGGTGCGCGCCGCCGAGGCCGAGCTGAAGGCCGGCGAGCCGGACGAGAATCCCTGGCAGCGCATCTGCGCCTCCGCCTGAGGCATGAAGGAACAGGAACTGGGCGCCCTGCTGGATGCGCTTGAAGCCGAGCTGCGACGCCTCGACTGCTGGGAGGCATCGCCGCCGCCCGCGGATGCGCTGGCCAGCCCCCTGCCCTTCGCCCACGACTGCCTGACATTCACCCAGTGGCTGCAATGGCTGTTCCTGCCGCGCCTGCGCACCCTGCTGGCCTCCGGCGTCCGCCTGCCTGCCCGCAGCGGCATCGCGCCCATGGCGGAAGTGAGCCTGGCCGACAGCGGCCTGGATGCAGCGGCGCTGGTCGCGCTGTTGCGCCGGATCGACGGCCTGCTCGAAGGGGACGCCACCGGCCAGTGACGTTGGCCGGGCTGTTGCGACGACGGAGATTCAGCCGGCGCGTCGGGGGTCCTGTTCGCGCAGCATCTGCTGCACATAGTGGCGAACCGTCTCCTGGCTGCCGGTGTGCACCACGAATTCCGAGATCAGCCGGCAGGCGGCGGCGACGCAGTGCTTGTCGCGCTCCATGGCCTGCTCCAGCAACTGCACGCCTTCCGGATCGCCGATCGACAGCAGGAACTTGCCCACACCGAACTGGATGCGCGGATCTTCGGGATTGATTTCGAGAATCCGCCGGTAGGCCGCCGCGGCCTCCTCGGCCGTTCCGTGGCGCTTGACCAGGGCGGCGTATTCCATGGCCCGCTTGCCATGCAGCTCGCCCTGTTCGGCCAGCTCGCGCAGGGCCGCCAGCCGGCCGTGCTCGTCCTGGTGCCGCTGATGCCGTACCGCCCAGTTTTCGGACTCGCGCGCCATCCAGCGCTGGTCGAGTTCGCTCAGCACCCGGCCGGCACGTGCCCCGATCAGTTCCTCCAGCGCCGTCACCTCGGGCACGCCGGGGAAGCTGGGTTCCCCCGTGCCGAGCGCATCCAGCCGCATGCGCAGGCTGGGATGGTCGGGATCGACCGCACCCCGATGGTAGGCCTCGCGTACCCAGGCCTGCGGCCGCAGGTGCGGCATCTTGCGCTCGAAGACGATGCCGAGATTGCCATAGGCGCGGAAGGTGGGTTCGGGACACTTCTCCGCCGCCCGGAATACCCGCGGCCAGTAATACGCCTCGAGAAAGCGTGCGACCACCGACTCCATCACCAGCGCCTCGGCCAGATCCTCCAGCGGTGTCACGTAACGGGCATAGGCATCCCGGCGAAATACCCGGTCGCGGCCCAGCGGCAGGGTGAGGCGCGCATAGGCCGGGGCATAGAAATCGAACAGCGGCCGGTACAGCCGCGCGCCCAGGCTGCGGCTGCGCGCGAAGGCCAGCCGGTACTGGATCCAGACCTGGCGCAGCTGGCACAGCCAGGCGACGATGCCCAGATTGTGGACCGAGATCTCGCCCACGTGGCCGGCGACCAGCGCCCGTAGCTGGTCGCGGGACAGGCACTGCAGCGCGGCGCTGCCGATCAGCAGCTGGTTGCGGAAACCGAGGGGCAGGCCGCGTACCGGCGTACGGACCAGCTCGATGCCCGCACCCTCGGTGACGAAGATGCGATGCACCCGTGCGGCATGCAGCTCGCTGCACAGGCCATCGACCAGCCGGCCCAGCTCGGGCGCGGCGGCGCGCGGGATGCGCACCCCCTCGGGGCGACCGAACTCGAGTCGGAACAACTGGGCGAACAGGGCCCAGCCGGCGGCCCCGACGAGCACCGGCACCCACACGCCTGCCGCGGTCGGCGCCATGCCGCCCCCCAGCGCCAGCCCGGCCCGGGTCCAGGCCACCAGCCCCACCAGGGCCGGCGCCAGCAGCGCCAGGTACCCGCCGGCCGCGGCCAGGGTGGCCAGCACCAGGAAGGTACGCGGACGCCGTTCCGCCAGCCGGCGGCTGTGCTCGCGCAGCCGATGGGTGATGCGATGCCAGCGGGCGTCGATGCGCCGGGAAATCTCAGCCGTCAATGCCATGTTGCTGTCCTTGAAAGGGTCGGAACCTGTCCCTGTTTCGACCGCAGGGGGGCCGGTCTTCGTGGTCCCGGTCACATTCCCGCAACCGGGCACCCGCAGCGACACGGCCGTGCGACGCGCTTCACAGGGACATCCCGACGGCCCCGGCCATGGGCCGAGGCCGTAGCCCCCGACGCAACAGGCAGGCTAGAATGAACGGCCCATGCCCGCAGCACCCCGCCCACGAGCCCCGTCCCTGTGTCGAAGCTGAACCCCGCCCAGCGCGCCGCCGTGCGCCATGTCGACGGTCCGCTGCTGGTGCTGGCCGGCGCCGGCAGCGGCAAGACCCGCGTCATCACCCACAAGATCGCCCACCTGATCGGCGAATGCGGCCTGTCGGCCCGCCATATCGTGGCCGTGACCTTCACCAACAAGGCCGCGCGGGAGATGCGGGAAAGGGTCGGCAGGCTGCTGGACGGGCGTGCGGGGCGCGGCCTGACCGTATCCACCTTCCACACCCTGGGCCTGAACATCCTTCGCCGCGAACACGCCCGGCTGGGCTTCAAGGCCGGCTTTTCCATTTTCGATGCCCAGGACAGCAGCCACCTGGTCAACGAACTGGTGCGCAAGGCGCGCATCAGCCTCGACCCGGACCGCGCCCGCTGGCAGATCTCGGACTGGAAGAACGACTGCATCGACCCGGAGACGGCACTGGCCAGCGCCAGCGAGCCCTTCGCCGTGGCCGCGGCCCAGCTCTATGTCGAGTACCAGCGCAGCCTCAAGGCCTACAATGCCTTCGACTTCGACGACCTCATCCTCGCGCCGGTGACGCTGCTCGCCAGCGATGCCGAGGCACGCGAACACTGGCAGAACCGCATCCGCCATCTGCTGGTGGACGAGTACCAGGACACCAACGGCGCCCAGTACGAGCTGGTGCGGCTGCTGGTCGGCCGGCTCGGTCACTTCACCGCGGTCGGCGACGACGACCAGTCCATCTACACCTGGCGCGGCGCGCGCCCGGAGAACCTGCGCCGGCTGCAGGAGGACTATCCGCGGCTGGAAGTCATCAAGCTGGAACAGAACTACCGCTCCAGCGGCTGCATCCTCAAGTGCGCCAACCAGCTCATCGCCAACAACCCGCACCTGTTCGAGAAGCGGCTGTGGAGCGAACTCGGCTACGGCGAACCCATCCGCGTCCTGCCCTGCAGGGATCCGGAGGCCGAGGCGGAAAAGGTGGTGTCCGAGATCCTGCACCGGCGCTTCACCCAGGGCGCGCGCGACGGCGACTTCGCCATCCTCTACCGCGGCAATCACCAGTCGCGCCCCTTCGAGAAGGTGCTGCGCGAGCATCGCATCCCCTATCACCTGAGCGGCGGCACCTCCTTCTTCGAGTACACCGAGGTCAAGGACCTGGTCGCCTACCTGCGGCTGCTGGTCAACGAGGACGACGACCGCGCCTTCCTGCGCGTGGTCAACACCCCGCGCCGCGAGATCGGTGCCACGACTCTGGAGGGGCTGGGCGCCTATGCCGGCGAGCGCGGCATCAGCCTGCTCGCGGCCTGCTTCGAGATCGGGCTGGAAAGCCATCTGAGCGCGCGGTCTGTGAAGCGGCTGCGCAGCTTCGCGGAATGGGTGGTGGACTTCGCCGATCGCGCTGAGCGTGGCGATCCGGTGGCCGTGTTCAAGGAACTGCTGGGGGATATCGACTATGCCCAGTGGCTGGACGACACCACCCGCGACCCCGAGGCCGCTTCACGCAAGTGGGCCAATGTCGAGGAGCTGGTCGGCTGGCTGGAACACACCGCCAGCCAGTTCGAGGGCGAGGCCAGCCTGCGCGACCTGGTGAACCGCATGGCGCTGATGGACATCCTCGACCGCGACAGGGGCGGCGCCGGCGGCGATGCCGTGCACCTGATGACGCTGCATGCCGCCAAGGGGCTGGAGTTCCCGCACGTGTTTCTGGTGGGCATGGAGGAAGGGCTGCTGCCGCACCGCACCAGCATCGACGAGGACAACCTGGAAGAGGAACGCCGGCTGGCCTACGTCGGCATCACCCGCGCCCAGCGCACCCTGACCCTCACCTTCGCCCGCAAGCGCAAGCGCGCCGGCGAATGGTCGGCCAGCGAACCCAGCCGCTTTCTCGAAGAACTGCCGCGCGACGATCTCACCTGGGAGGGTCGCGACGAGGTCAGCAGCGAGGAACGCCAGAGCCGCGGCCAGGCCCACCTCGCCAATCTGCGGGGGTTGCTGGGGTCCTGAGCCGCGGCAAGCGGGAACGCCACGCAAATCGGGGCCACTGCCCGACTTCCCGGATTTCGGCCTTCGGCCTGCATCCGGGGTACGGGACTACAGGAACCGAGTCCTCATCGGCAATGCCAACGGCAGACGCCGTTACCCTTACCCGACTTGATATCTTGCAACTTGATTCTTGCAACTGCCCAAAACAAACCGCGCCCCGGAGGGCGCGGCCTGTCGATCATCGAGCGATCGGCCGTTACTTCGCCTTGGACACCAGGTAGGCCACCGCGGCCCTGATGTCGTCGTCGGAACAGTCCATGCAGGTGCCCTTGGGCGGCATGGCACGAATGCCCTCGATGGCGTGCTTGACCAAGGTGTCCATGCCCTGGGCGATGCGATCGGCCCAGGCGGCCTTGTCGCCGACCTTGGGCGCGCCCGCGGCGCCGGTGCCATGGCAGGCGAAGCAGCGGCTCTGCACGATCTGTTCCCCCTTGGCGAGATCCGCACCGGCCGCGGGTGCCGGCGCGGTCGCAGCAGCCGGTGCCGGTGCGGCCGCCGCCACGCCACCGGCGACCTCGATGCCGGTCTCCTTGAGCATGTACAGGATGGCGCCCTTCAGCTCCGCTTCGGAACAGTCGGCACAGGTGCCCTTCGGCGGCATGGCACGGATGCCGTTGACGGCATGGGACACCAGGGTATCCAGACCCTGATCGGCACGCGGCCCCCAGGCGGCCTTGTCGCCCACCTTGGGCGCCCCGGCGGCGCCGGTACCATGACAGGCCATGCAGGAAGCATCGTAGATCGCCTTGCCGGCACGCGGCGCCTTGGGCGCAGCGGCCGCATCTGCGGCGCCCTGCTCGGCCACCTTCACGGTGCCCACCGGACGGATGTTCTCCAGCACCGCCTGCTCCTGCATCTCGTCGGCACCCGCCAGCGCGGTCCAGCCCAGCAGCAGGGCACCCAGCGCCCCCTTCACGACAGCCTTGCCCAGTGATTCGGTCACGGTGATATCTCCAGTTCCGGAAATTAATTAAGGTGTGAATTCGGTGGGCGCAGAGTATAGCCGGCTGCCGGCCCACCGAAAACCGCCGCCCCGGCGCTCAAGTTCCCTGCGCCGCCGGCCGTTAACCCGGATGAGGGAGACCTCGCACAGCGCCGCCATCCGGACCGGCAGCCTCAAGGAACCGGCAGGGACTGCAAAAACCACTGCAAAACGGCGGGTTACGAACATGGTCATCCAACCGGCGCAGGCCCCGGCAGTTGCCCTGCCGAGCGAACCGCCCCGGCCACCCACCCAGACGGCGGCCGAGGACGTGGCGCGCCCGGTGGTCCCTGCCACACCCACCGATGCCGCCACCCGCCAGACCCGCGACCGCCAGCAGGTGGAGGAAAAGCGGGGCGAGGACCGCCGCCGCGAGGCTGAACGCACCCGCGCAAGCGGCGAGGACAACGAACTCAGCGAGGACGAACGCCGCCAGGTCGAGGAACTCAAAGCCCGGGATCGCGAAGTACGCCAGCACGAGGCCGCGCACCGCGCCGCTGCCGGCCGATACGCTCGGGGTGGCGCCCGTTTCGACTACCAGACCGGCCCCGACGGCAAGCACTATGCCGTCGGCGGCGAAGTGAACATCGATACCGGCCGCACCGGCGACCCGCGTGCCGACCTGGAAAAGGCCCAGACTGTCGAACGCGCCGCACTGGCCCCGACCGAGCCTTCCACACAGGACCGGAGCGTCGCCGCCCGGGCCCGTGGCATGGCGCTGGAAGCACGGCAGGCACTCGCCGAACAGGGCCGGAAAGGCAATACACCGGCGACATCGCGGCCAGCGGACCTCGATCGAATCTTCGGTCGCAACGGCGAGGGCCCGCGCCCGGCCGCCATCGGCCACAACCTCGACCTCTTTGCCTGAACCCGGAGCGAGACCATGAAAATCGACAACGCCGCCCAGATCGGCCTGCTCGGCATCCAGCGCGGCATGGCCAAGGCCACGCAGCACGCCAGCGAGATCGCCAGCGCCGGCCTGGCCGAAAACCCCAACCCGGTCGCCCTGGTCGAACCGCTGGTCGGCATCAAGGCCGCCGAGCTGCAGGTCAAGGCCTCCGCCGAGGTCATCAAGGCCGTCGACGACATGATCGGCACCCTGTTCGACGACAAGGCCTGAAGCCCCTATCCGGTCCGGCCCCTCCGGGCATGGACCTGTCCACCCCATTGCAGGTATGCTTGGCAGCCCGTCGCGTCAGCCGGACGGCCAGCATCCGCGCCGGGATACAACAGGCACGGTCAGAGGTAGCCCGGATGAAGCGCAGCGGAATCCGGGAAGCCGCGGCAGCGTTGGCCTCGTCGCCCGCCAGGGCGACCGAACGCCCTGCAGCGGCAGGAGATGACAAACAGAGTTTGCGCCCGTAGCTCAGCTGGGTGAGCCGAGCGCAGTTCGCGAAGCACCGCTTCGCGCGAGGCGAACGCCCGCGAGCCACGCGAGTGGGCGGGGGAAGCCGCGACAGCGGCGGGAGCGTTGGCCTCGTCGCCCGCCAGGGCGACCGAACGACCTGCAGCGGCAGGAGATGACAAACAGAGTTTGCGCCCGTAGCTCAGCTGGATAGAGCGTTGGCCTCCGGAGCCAAAGGTCAGAGGTTCGAATCCTCTCGGGCGCGCCAAATCAAAAGGCCACCATCGCGGTGGCCTTTTGGGTTTGGCGGGTTCGAGGGATTTGATTCGGACCTCACAGGTTCGAGCCGAGTCCGGCACAAGCCGGGCAAGACAACGCGCAGCGTGGGCTTCCCCGTCGGACTGGGCCGATTGGTTATGCCGCAGATTCTCGACGAACATCCCAGCCCGGGAAGACAAGAACGGCCGGATGACACTTTAGCGCCCTGGCCAGGACCTTTGCTCTCTCCACGCCCAGGTTGACTCGATCATTTTCAATGGCAGAGATAGTGGACTGAGGAATTCCAGTAAGCTCAGAAAGTTCGTTCTGACTCATTTCCTGTAACTCCCGAAGAATCCGTACCGACTCCCCGACAGATACGTCTACCAACTTTTTCGCTTTCCGATAATCTTTCATATCACTTCCTCCGATACTCGTGCGGAGTCACGTTAACCACTTGAACCAGAACAAGATCTTTCTCGATTCTATAGATGACGCGATACTGAATATTTAAACGGGATGAACGATACCCCTTCCACTCTCCACGAAGCGCCTCATCGTGAAACCCCTTAATTGGCTTCAGTCCATCAGGACCACTTATGCGTATGATATCTTTCCATTTTTCATACCGTTTGGCTACGTCAACCGGCAGCAACCCAAGCTGTTTTACGGCCTTCCTGTGCTCGTATATCTCCCACATACCTTAATTAGCATATATATGCTATATGGTATGTCAACCCTGCGGCATAACGATAGGTAATTCCTAAGCAAATCGGACCAGATCGACTAGTCTGGTCTGTGTATGAGACGGTGTACAGAATGCGGATATACCCAGGCCTGGAAGCTTGCTGACGGGCGCTTCAAGTGCCGCCACTGTGGCCGGCGCTACACGTGAACGACTGTCTGGGATGCCAGCCGTCTTCCGGCGGCTACCAAGCGCAAGCTGGTCGAGTATTTTGTGCTGGGGGTACCCAGCTACAGGATTCGTTTTTGGGGCTTGGCATCGCCGCCGACCATTGAGCGCTTTTTCCGTCTCATCCGGGCGGTGCTCGCTTATGAGGAGCAGTGCCGGGAGCCGTTCGAAGGCGTCGTGGAATGCGATGAGACGATGTTTGGCGGGCGCAGACCGGGCAAGCGGGGTTGGGGTGCGGCCGGCAAAGTCATCGTGCTGGGCATCCTCAAGCGTAATGGACAGGTCCGGGTCTTCCCGGTTCAGGGCCGTAGCGGAGCCGAGATTATCAGCCTGGTGAGAGCACACACGCGGCCTGGAAGTTTGTACTATACGGACGACTGGCATGCCTATGCATCGTTGGCTGTTCGAGGCGACCACATTGTGGTGCGCAAGGAAGGTGGACGCCCCAAGGGGCGGGCGCACATCAACGGTATCGAGGGATTCTGGAGTTATGCGAAACATTGGCTCTATCCGTACCGTGGCGTGCCCCGTAAATTTTTCCATCTTTACCTGGGTGAAGTTTCGTTCCGGTTCAATCACCGTGATGAGGACCTCTTACCCCTTGTTTTTCAGCTCATGAAGCGGGTCTCCATCACTGAAATTGAGCCAATTCTGGTCCGAAATAGTTAGGAATTACCTTTATTTATCTCATTCATAATTTCGCCATGTTACTAAATTAAACTTAGCTGCATGCATCTTTTTACGCCCAACGTTGCGCATGAACGGCCGAGCGTAAGCGAGGTCCGGCGCCCTGGAAAGGGTGGAGTTGACCCGTTTTCGTGGACACCTGATGATTTGAGAGGAGGTGTCTGGAAATGGGCAAGACAAGGAAACCGTATCCGCCGGAGTTCCGGCAACAGATGGTTGAGCTGGTGCGGGCTGGCCGTA
>NZ_JALTON010000007.1 GCF_027000115.1 Thiohalobacter sp.
GGCCACAGTGGCGGCACTTGAAGCGCCCGTCAGCAAGCTTCCAGGCCCGGGTATATCCGCATTCTGTACACCGTCTCATACACAGACCAGACTAGTCGATCTGGTCCGATTTGCTTAGGAATTACCAAGCAAAATACCGAAAACCGCGCATCTTTGAATAACGGAGGAATAGCGACATGTCTGCTGGCCTTGTGTTTGCCCTGCTCTGTGCTGCCGGCGCCGTGGTCTACGGTGCCCTGTCGGTAAAATGGATACTTGGCCGTCCCACCGGCAACGAGCGCATGCGCGAGATCGCCGACGCGATCCAGGAAGGTGCCACCGCCTACCTCAACCGCCAGTACACCACCATCGGGCTCGCGGGCATGGTGTTGTTCGTGCTCATCGGGCTGTTCATAGGCTGGCCGACGGCCATCGGCTTCGCCATCGGCGCCATATTCTCGGGACTGGCGGGCTACATCGGCATGAACATATCGGTGCGCGCCAATGTGCGCACGGCGCAGGCCGCTCACCAGGGCCTGGATGCCGCCATGCAGGTGGCCTTCCGCGGCGGCGCCATCACCGGGCTGCTGGTGGTGGGTCTGGGCCTGCTGGGCGTGGCGGGTTTCTACGCCCTGCTGCGCATGCAGGGGGTCGAGGATCCCATCCATCCCCTGGTAGGGCTGGCCTTCGGCGGCTCTCTGATCTCCATCTTCGCCCGACTCGGCGGCGGCATCTTCACCAAGGGCGCGGACGTGGGCGCTGACATCGTCGGCAAGGTCGAGGCAGGCATCCCCGAGGACGACCCGCGCAACCCGGCGGTGATCGCCGACAACGTGGGTGACAACGTCGGCGACTGCGCGGGCATGGCCGCCGACCTGTTCGAAACCTACGCCGTGACCGTGGTCGCCACCATGCTGCTGGGCACCCTGATGGTCCCCGGCGCGGAACTTCAGGCTGCCATCTATCCGCTGGTCCTCGGCGGTGTATCGATCATCGCGTCGATCATCGGCACCTTCTTCGTCAAGGCCCGCGAGGGCGGCAAGATCATGAATGCCCTGTATCGCGGCCTGATCGTTGCCGGCGTGCTGGCCGCGATCGCCTTCTACCCGGTGACCGAGTGGCTGATGGGCGACAACGGCCACTTCAGCACCCTGGCACTCTACGGCACGGCGCTGATCGGACTGGCGCTGACCGCGGCCATGGTGGTCATCACCGAGTACTACACGGCGACCGAGTTCTCCCCGGTCCGCCACATCGCCGAGGCATCCACTACCGGCGACGGTACCAACGTCATCGCCGGCCTGGGCGTGTCCATGAAGGCCACGGCACTGCCCGTGCTGGCGGTGTGCGCCTCCATCTGGGGCGCCTACGAGCTGGCCGGGCTGTACGGCATCGCCGTGGCCGCCACCTCCATGCTGTCGATGACCGGCATCATCGTCGCCCTGGACGCCTACGGCCCCATCACCGACAACGCCGGTGGCATCGCCGAGATGGCCGAGCTGGACGAGAAGATCCGTGGCATCACCGATCCTCTGGACGCCGTGGGCAACACCACCAAGGCGGTCACCAAGGGCTACGCCATCGGCTCCGCCGGCCTGGCCGCGCTGGTGCTGTTTGCCGACTACACCCATGGACTGGAGGCGGCCGGCAAGGTCACCACCTTCGACCTGTCCAACCACATGGTCATCATCGGCCTGTTCATCGGCGGCCTGGTACCCTACCTGTTCGGCGCCATGGCCATGGAAGCGGTGGGGCGGGCCGCTGGCGGCATCGTCAACGAGGTGCGCCGCCAGTTCCGCGAAATGCCGGGCATCATGGACCGCAGCCAGAAGCCGGACTATTCGCGCGCGGTGGACATGCTGACCCGCGCCGCCATCCGGGAGATGGTGGTGCCCTCGCTGCTGCCCATCGCCGTGCCCCTGCTGGTGGGCCTGCTGCTGGGTCCGCAGGCGCTGGGCGGCGTGCTGCTGGGCTCCATCGTCACCGGCCTGTTCGTGGCCATTTCTATGACCACGGGCGGCGGCGCCTGGGACAACGCCAAGAAGTACATCGAGGACGGCAACTTCGGCGGCAAGGGCTCGGACGCCCACAAGGCCGCGGTCACCGGCGACACCGTGGGCGACCCCTACAAGGACACCGCCGGCCCGGCCATCAATCCCTTGATCAAGATCATCAACATCGTGGCACTGCTGATCGTGCCGCTGCTGTGATTCGAGGCCACGAGCCACTGAACCCACTGAAACCACGAAAAGAGTGCGGATGATGGCGGTGCCTTGCGCGCCGCCAATCGCCCCCGGATTCTTCCGTGGGTTCCGCGGGTTCCGTGGCCATCGCAAAGTTAGAATTTGTCCGGCGGGCCGGTATAATAGCCGGCCTTTTTCATTGTCTGCGGATGGCTGTCATGAACCTTGATCGCGTCGACTCCGGAACAGATGTCCCCAATGACATCAATGTGATAATCGAGATACCGGCGCACTCCGACCCGGTGAAGTACGAGGTCGACAAGGACACCGGCGCCATGTTCGTGGACCGCTTCATGAACACCGCGATGCACTACCCCTGCAACTATGGCTATGTGCCCCACACGCTGTCGGACGACGGCGACCCGGTGGACGTGCTGGTGCTGACCCCGGTACCCCTGATCAGCGGCTCGGTGGTGCGCTGCCGCCCCATTGGCGTGCTCAAGATGACCGACGAATCCGGCGACGATGCCAAGGTACTGGCCGTGCCCATCGACAAGCTGTGCAACATGTACCGAAAGGTCCGTGATTTCCGCGACCTGCCGCCGATGATCCTGGAACAGATCGCGCACTTCTTCGAGCACTACAAGGATCTGGACGAGGGCAAGTGGGTCCGTGTCGAGGGCTGGGGCGATGTCGACGAGGCGAAGGCCGAAATCATGAACAGCGTGCAGATGTACCGCGACGCACCCGAGAAACCGAGATTCTGACAACCCTGGAGGTCTATCGCCACGGAATCCACCGAATCCATGGAAACAATGACCGCGCCTTGCGTGCAGTGCGTAGGATGGGCAAAGGCCCGCAGGGCCGTGCCCATCACGGTCACCATCGCTCGGCAGGCCCGTTCACGATGGGCACGCTCCGCTTTGCCCATCCTACACGAAAGCCGCGGTCAGCGTTTCCATGGATCTGGCGGACGCCTGGTCAAGCAACAGCCATGAAGATCTGTATCGTCTCCGACAGCCATGATAACCGCGTCCTGCTGGAAGCGGCCGTCGCCGAAGCGCACGACTGGGGCGCGGAAGCCGTGCTGCACTGTGGTGACGTGGTCGCCCCCAGTACCCTCAACGTAGTGCAGAAGTACGGCCTGCCGGTGCACGTCATCCACGGCAACAACATGGGCGACCTGTACATGATGGCCCGCATCGCGGCCCAGCCCTCGAGCGTGGTGCAGTTCTACGGCCAGGATGCCGGCATAGAGCTGGCGGGCCGACGTATCTTCATGGTCCACTACCCGCACTATGCCGAGGCCATGGCGGCGACCGCCAAGTGGGATCTGGTCTGCTGCGGTCACGACCACAAGGCCAACATCGAGAAGATCCGCAATGTCCAGGGCAGTGAAACCCTGCTGGTCAACCCGGGCACCGTCGCCGGAGTCGCCGCACCCGCCACCTATGCCGTGGGCGACCTGGAAACGCTCGACTTCGAGATCCGGCCGGTTCCGGGCGCATAGCCACGGCACCCACCGGACCCACGGAAAGGGGCATCAACCCCAGCCGATGCGGGCAAAGCGAAGCGCGCCCATCGGATTCGACCGCGTGGAAAAGACACGGAGAACACTAAGACGCAGCGTGCGCCGGGACAGTGATGTGCGGACAGGAAATACTCCGTGTTCCGGAATACCGTTCCTCAGTGATGACAGACGCGCTTCAACCTGCCCCGCGGGGTGGCCGGCGATAACCTTTTCTGTGGGTTCGGTGGGTACCGTGGCCAGCCAATCAGTAACCCGCGGTATTCTTCTCCACCCAGCGCTCGCTGGCGTCCGCGAGGCGCTCCTTCTTCCAGAAGGGCGCGCGCGACTTGAGTGCCTCCATCAGCCAGCGGCTGGCCTCGAAGGCCTCCTTGCGGTGCGCGGACCAGACCGCGACCAGGACGATGGGGTCGTCGGGTCCGAGTTCGCCGACCCGATGAATGATGAGGCTGTCGAGCAGATCCCAGCGCTCCGCGGCCTCGGCGCTGATCTTCTCCAGATAGCGTTCGGTCATGCCGGGATAGTGCTCCAGCGTCATGCCTCGCACGCCCTCGCCTTCGTTGAAATCGCGCATGGTGCCGACGAACACGGCCGTGGCGCCATAGCGCCCGGCCGGCACCGCGCGTAGCTGATGGGCCGGGATCTCCTGCCAGGGATCGAAGGGCCGTTCGCGAATCTCCACCCGCATGCTCAGCCCCCCGTCACCGGCGGAAGGAAGGCCACTTCGTCGCCCTCGCGCACCCGGGCATCGAGATCGACATATTCCATGTTCACCGCCGCCAGCAGATTGGGCGGCTGCGGCTGACCTTCGGTGGCCAGCGCCCAGACATCGCGCACCCGCGCATCCGCGGGACAGTCGATCCGGGCCTCGGCACGCCCGATCCGTTCGCGCAGACTGGCAAGAAACCTGACCTCGACCTGCATAAAGACCACTCCGCGCCCGCCGCCCTGCCAGCGGCAGGCAGTTGTACTAGCCCGAAAATTGCACGAAGCCGCTGAAAAGTGAAGGCACACCCATGTTCATGAAGGATGTTTCTCGTATATTATCGGGGAGCGGTTTGTCACCGCAACGCTCTGCCGGCGTCTGCACGCCAGACGCACATCCATCCGGCAGCTTTGCAACTTTCGGGCTAGAATGTCCGCACAGAGTTTATCACGCGCCCCACGGGCGCCGAGCCCAACCGGACACTCCATGTCGGATTTGACCCACTTCAATGCCGAAGGCCAGGCCCACATGGTCGATGTCGGCGGCAAGGACGAAACCCATCGCGTGGCCGTTGCCGAGGGCCGCATCCTGATGCAGCCGGAAACCCTGGCGCGCATCCGCGCCGGTGATCACGCCAAGGGCGACGTGCTCGGCATCGCCCGGGTCGCGGCCATCATGGCCTCCAAGCGCACCGCGGACCTGATCCCGCTGTGCCATCCGCTGGCGCTGACCCGGGTGGACGTGTTGTTCGAGACCGAGTCCGAACCGCCGGCGGTGCGCTGCCAGGTTACGGCCGAGACGCGCGGCCGCACCGGCGTCGAAATGGAGGCGCTGACCGCCACCCAGATCGGCCTGCTGACCATCTACGACATGTGCAAGGCCGTGGACCGCGGCATGCGCATCGAGGGCGTGCGACTTCTGGAAAAGCGCGGCGGGAAGTCCGGCCACTGGCGCGCCGGGGCCGGGTAGCGACTAAAGATCGCTACCGGCAAACCGATAGCCTGACTGCGGACCCACCCAGCGGAGCGGGAGAAGGGATTCCATGCAGCACTACGACTTCATCGTCATCGGCAGCGGACCGGCCGGTCAGCGCGCCGCCATCCAGGCCGCCAAGCTCGGAAAGAACGCGGCCATCATCGAACGGCGCCCGGTGGTCGGCGGCGTCTCCGTGCATACCGGCACCATCCCCAGCAAAACCCTGCGCGAGGCCGTGCTCTACCTGACCGGCTGGGACCAGCGCGGAGTCTACGGCCGCAATTACCGCCTCAAGCAGAAGCTGGATATCGACGACCTGATGAAACGACTGGACATCACCCTCCATCACGAGATCGAGGTGATGGAACACCAGCTCATCCGCAACTCGGTGGACGTCATCCAGGGCTCGGCCAGTTTCGTGGATCCGCACCGCGTCAAGGTGGAAAAGCCGGATGGCAACTTCGAGGAATACAGCGCCGACAAGTTCCTGATCGCTGTGGGCAGCCGGCCGGCACGGCCGGAGGGCATCCCGTTCGACAACGAGGTCATCATCGACTCCGACGGCGTTCTCAATCTCAAGCGCCTGCCACGTTCCATGATCGTGGTCGGCGCCGGCGTCATCGGCCTGGAATACGCCTCCATATTCAGCACCATGGATATCAAGGTGACCCTGGTCGACGGCCGCCCCAATCTGCTCGAATTCATGGATCGCGAGATCGTCGACGAGCTGGTACACGGCCTGCGCGACCGCGGCGTGGTGCTGCGCCTGAACGAGAAGGTCGAGCATGTCGAGAAGGACGAGCGCAACCTGGTACATTGCCGGTTGGAGAGCGGCAAGCGGCTGTCGGCGGAAACCATCCTGTTCGCGGCCGGGCGCATCGGCTGCACCTATTCCCTGGGCCTGGAAAACGCAGGGCTGGAGGCCGACAACCGCCGGCGCCTGAGGGTCAACGAGAATTTCCAGACGGATGTGCCGCACATCTATGCCGCCGGCGACGTCATCGGCTTCCCGGCGCTGGCCTCCACGTCCATGGAACAGGGCCGGCTGGCGGCTTGCCACGCCATGGGCGCCAACATGTGCAGCACCCGCGAGTACTTCCCCTTCGGCATCTATGCCGTGCCCGAGATCAGCATGATCGGTGCCACCGAGCAGGAACTGACCGCCCAGAAGGTGCCCTATGAAATCGGCATCTGCCGGCTGCGCGAGACGGCCCGCGGCCAGATCATGGGCCTGCAGGAAGGAATCCTGAAACTCCTGGTCGGACTGGACGACCACAAGCTGCTCGGCGTCCACATCATCGGCGAGGGCGCCACCGAACTCATCCATATCGGCCAGGCGGTGCTCACCCTGGGCGGCACGCTGGAGTACTTCCTGGAAAACGTTTTCAACTATCCAACCCTGGCCGAGGCCTACAAGGTAGCCGCACTGGATGCCTGGAACCGGCTGACCATCTAGCAGCCCGCTTCCGCCCTGGTGCAATATACGGGTTAACGGGGGCGAACGCCGAAAGGCTCACTGCAGGATACGGATCACCTCGTTGATCTCCTGGGCGGACTGCGCCAGCAGCTCCACGCTGGCATCGGGACCGAGCTTGCTCAGCGGCAGCTTGGCAAAGGCGGCCAGTTCCGGCAGTGGGGGCGCCTTGCCACTGGCGTCGCCGAAACAGGCATGAACATGGGCGACCTGCACCACGTCGACATAGTCCGCGGCACCCGGCACCGAACGCTTCCAGTTTTCCACCTGCTTGGGTACTTCGGCCAGATCCGGTTCGAATTTCCAGGCCTTGAGCACGAAGGTTCCGAGCGCGCCCCGGAGACGCGCCAGCAGCGCCTCTGTTTCGGCGCGCGGCAGGTCGATAGCACCCTGTTCGAGATGCACCAGCACCGGCAGCTCGCCGATGTCGTGCACCAGCCCGGCCAGCAGGGCGCGGTCGGGATCGATGCCGGGCGTGACCCGCGACAGGACGCTGGCAATCGCCGCCACCCGGCAGCTATGGCGCCAGGTGTGCTTGAGGCGGTCGGCAATCCAGCGCGTCTCCGGCTGGAACAGGTTGCGCAGGGTAAAGCTGACCACCAGATTGCGGGTGGCCTTGAGACCGAGGCGGGTGATGGCGGTGTGGCAGTTGTCGATGGGCCGGGCGCCGCGATAGAGGGGGCTGTTGACCACCTGCACCAGACGCGCCGCCAGTGCCGGGTCCATCTGCACCATGCGCGCCACGTCGCTGGCCGAACGCTTCGGGTCCTGGACGGCCTTGCGTACCCGCAGCGCGATGTCGGGCAGGCTGGGCAATGCCAGCCGGCCCTCCTTCACCTCCCGGACGAGGGTCTCGAGCCAGCCGCCCTCCTCGCCCGCAGCCGTTGCCGCCGGCGCCTCGGCCTTGCCAGTCTCCTGAATCACCGCCATTTTCCGTTCCCTCGTCCATGCCGGATCCTGCCCCGCCCGGCACTGCATAACCCGGTTTTCGGCCACAAGCGCAGGGCCTGAAGCCCGGATTCCCTGCCGGCGAACGGGTTGTCAGGGGGCGCCGGCTTCGGTACAAAGCCCCCTCCCCCTGCAGCGGACCCGGTCATGAGCGACGACAGCACTTTCAAGGACACCCAGATCCAGGCCTTCACCGCCGGCGAGAGCCGGGTGGAGCTGGAGCACCTGCTGCGCCAGCACGAGCAGCGGCTGGCCGATCTGCCGGACGACGCGCCCGCGCTCGACCGGGCACGCATCGAACTCGATATTGCCGAGGCGCTGCTGGGACTGACCCGGAACGAGGCCGCGTGGAACATCGCGCGCGCCGCGTTCGATCGTGCACTCGCGGCCGAGGCCTGGCAGGAGGCGGTCGAGGCCTGCGACATCCTCTATCAGACCGAGCAGCCGGAATCGCTGATCGCACTCGGCAACGGCGTCTGGCTCGCCGTGACCTACCCGATCCGGCCCGAGACCAGCGTCGCCATGCTGCAACACATCGTCGACGAGACACCCGACCGTTCGGATGGTGGCGCCGTGGCCGCGGCGGCGGCCCACTTCATTGCCGACATGCGCACCGAGGGCAAGGAACACGAGAGCCTGACCTTCCTGACCAAGCAGATCCTCGCCCATGTGGCGAAGCGGCATCGCAACATCGATAAGCCGGAGATGATCGGCATGTGGATGGAGGCGTTGCAGCTCAACGACCCGGGCGAATTCCTGCCCCGGCTGGCGAAGGTGCTGGACGTGATCGTGGACGGCAACTGGTGGTACGATCGCGACGCGCTGCGCGCGCGGCTGCCCGACCAGTAGATTCGAGCGCCAGATCCGTCGCCGTTTCCTGCCGCAACGGCCTGAATGCGGAACGGAATGCGGGCCAGCCGCCGGCCGTCACCGGCATTGACACCATGATCCGGTCCGGTGGGCGCGCTCCGGCTCAGCCGGTACCGCGCAGGCCGTCCAGCAGGCTGCTCACCGCGCGGTCGATCAGCGGCACGTCCTCGATGATGCGGGCAGAGCCGCGCCGGAATTCGGCGGCCAGGCCCTGCAGGGTCATGTCCGCGGACTTGTGGCCCTGGCGGTTGGTGAACAGGTAGTTGCCACTGATGGGGCTGATCCAGGTCAGCTTGGCTCGATGGCTCTGGCCCTCGTCGTCGCGGAACTCGATCCAGGTGCCCTGCTCCAGCCGCCGCGCCATCTCCAGGTACTCGTCCTCTGCCTCCACCGTCTGCGGGTCGTCCTCGCCCAGGGTGATCTCCTCCACCTCGATGTCGCCCAGGTTCTCCTCGCGGATGAGGCGATGCAAGGTGGCGGTGGTGACCTCCGGGTTCTCCTCCACCGGCGCGCCATCCTCGTCCGCTTCCTCGCCACCCAGCGGCGGCAGGTCGGCCAGCGGATCCTCGTCCAGGGCAGGCGGCGCGGCCTCCACCGTACCCACGGCGGCCTGATTGACCACCTCGGCATGGCGGTCGGCGAGCCGGGCGAGGAAATCCTGAAAGTCGTCCTCGCGCATGGAGATCAGGGTCATGCCCTCGCGCAGCGCGCCGAGCAGCCCCGGCAGCATGCGCACCAGGCGCTCCCGTTCCTGTACCTGCTTGGGCTGCACGCTCCAGATCAGGTTGTCCATGGTCGCGAGCGCCCGCTTCCATTCCAGGCTGTCCTCGCCTTCCTTGACCCGGGTGATCAACAGCAGATTCTGCCAGTAGCTCACCAGGAACCCGCACACGAAGCGCGGCAGTTCATGGCGGTTGCAACGGGCCTCGACCTCGGCCTTCACCGCCTGCTTGGCCAGCCGCAGCCGTTCCTTGTTGTCCAGCAGCCGCGCGGAACGGGCCTCCGCCTCCGCGGCCCGGCGACGTTCGCGCTCCAGAAAGTCCTCGAACTCCTCGGCCAGCTCGTCGAACAGGGCGATGTCGTCCTCGAACTCCACCAGCACCCGCTGCACCACCGCCTCGATCCGGCGCCGCAGGCTGTCGTCGTCCTCCCCATCCCAGGTGGCCGCGGCATCGGCCAGGGCGTTGAGCAGGCGACGTGCGGGGTGCGACTTGCGATTGAAGAAGGCGTGGTCGAGCATGGCCACCTTCAGCACCGGTATCTGCAGCCGGCCGATCTGGGCCTTCATGGGATCGGGGATGTTGTCGTCATCGAGTATGTAGTCGAAGAGCATGGCGACCACGTCGATGATCATGGCGTCGGTACCGCTCACGCCCTGCGCGGCAGCGGTCTGGCGGATGTCGCGAATGACGTTCACGGTGCCGGCGGCAACGGCACCGGCCTCGATGGCAGCCAGTCCGCCCGCCAGTTCGGCATCCCCCTGCTGCAGCAGGGTCAGGTCCTGCAGGAAGGCCGGAGTCGCCGGCACGCCGCGGCCCGACCCCGCTGCGCCACCCACACCCGGCAAGCCCGGCAGACCGCCGCCCTGCGGCACCAGGCCCTGCAGGGTGGCAAGGAAATCCTGCTCCTCACCTTCCATGGCAGGCGCACCGCCGCTATCCGGCACGGACGCCCCACTGCCCGGCTGGCGCTTGACCGTGGGCCGCAGGTCGCGCAGCACGCCGCGCTCGGTCAGCAGCCTGTTCAGGGCCTGGTACAGCGGCAACACGTCGTTGCCGACCACGAAGCGATCGAACAGCTTGAGGATGATGAGCTTGACCTTGAGTCCCGACTCGATGTCGGCGCAGGCATCGAGGAAGGCCGTGCAGATCACCCGCGGGCCGATCGGGTTGTCGCCGCGCGCCAGCTCGCGGTCGCCCAAGAGAAAACCGATGCGCTGGTTGAGCGCGCCCAGTTCCTGACGGCAGTTGACCTCGATCTTGGTGATCATGTTCTTCACCGCAAGGTCTTCCTCGAGGCGCTCGTCGTCGACCAGGTCCAGGCTGTCGCCATCCAGTGACAGGCTGTCGGCGTCGCTCTGCACACCATCCTCCCGCCGGATCTCGGCATTGAAGCCCTCCAGCAGCCGGCTACGGAAGGCGGCCTCCATGGCGGCCCGCTTCAGGCGCACCTCGCGCATGGCATCGAAGTACTGGGTCTGCTGGGCATTGCTCTCCGCCTTCTCGGCCAGCTCGAACAGAGCATCGTCGACGCCATCCATCATGCGCGTCAGGGCCTCGCCCAGACGGGACAGGCTGAGCTCACGGCATTCCCGCAACAGGGCGGTGCACTCCTGCTGGCTCAGTCCCTTTCTTGTGCGCTCGAATTCGTTCATGTGGATGATGGTCATTGCCAGTCCCTTTCCGGCTTGCTCTGGAGCCTGTTACGGACCATCAAGGGGAATCTTTATGGATCCGGGCCGGAATTCGCCCGCCAATTCACGGATTTGTGAAACAGCACTCAAAATCGGCGCGCCCGGGCAATTCCCCCTCAACTCTGGGGCGATACCGCCGAAAACCGGATCAGGGTCCACTGCAGCCACAAGGGAACCTGCATGCAGCCACCGGAATCTCACGCCACCCGCGACCTGGCCGCGGACATTGCCGCCAGCCTGGTCGACGACGTCTCCTACCTGGTGTCGCCGCCGGACATCTGCGTCAAGGTGTTCGAGCTGGCAGAATCCGACGATGCCTCGGCACGCGACATCGGCGAGGTGATCAGCCGCGATCCCAGCCTCACCGCCCGCCTGCTGCGGCTGGTCAACAGTTCCTTCTACAACTTTGCGCGGCGCATCGACACCGTCAGCCGGGCGGTGACCATTGTCGGCATCCGCGAACTCTACAGCCTGGTGCTGGCGGTTTCGGCCATCAAGTCCTTCTCCAACCTGTCCAACAACCTGGTCAACATCGACACCTTCTGGCGCCACGGGATCTACACCGGCCTGATCGCCCGGATCCTGGCACGCAAGTGCCACATTCTGCACCCGGAACGGCTGTTCGTGGCCGGCCTGCTGCACGACGTCGGCAGCCTGGTGCTGTACGCGAAACTGCCCGAGCAGATGCGGGACCTGCTGCTGGTATGCGACAACGACGAGGGCATCCTGCACCAGGCGGAACTTGCGGAACTGGGCTTCACCCACGCCGATCTGGGCGGCGCGCTGGCGCACAGCTGGAACCTGCCCGAACCGCTGCAGGAGGCGATCACCTACCACCACCTGCCCTCCTATTCCATGGGCTCGGAGATGGAGACGGCGATCGTGCATCTGGCCGACGTGCTGGCCAACCGCTCGGAGCTGGGTGCCTTCTGCGAACAGGGCGACGCGGAAAGCGGGCGACTGGACGAGAGCGTATGGGAAATACTGGGGCTGGACCCAGACCAGTTCGATGCCTTCGAAGTGATCGGCGAAGCCGGGCTGCAGTTCAGCGAGACCGCCGGCCTGCTGATGGCGCGGGCCTGAAGCGGGACGCAAATCAGGCTATGCTGAGGGCAAGCCGGAGCCAGTCGCCATGACCAGCATCAATCTCAGACCGGACGACATCAACATCCAGTCGCTCAAGCGCGACAACGAGGCGCCCGCGACCACCCGCGAGGTCAACCCC
This sequence comes from Thiohalobacter sp., assembly GCF_027000115.1. Lineage (NCBI taxonomy): Bacteria > Pseudomonadati > Pseudomonadota > Gammaproteobacteria > Thiohalobacterales > Thiohalobacteraceae > Thiohalobacter > Thiohalobacter sp. Next base: position 12,302 of record NZ_JALTON010000007.1, read on the forward strand.
ACCGCGGCCAGCCCGCGCGTGCGCGGCAGCGAGGAACAGGCCGCGCCGGGCCGGCAGCCGCCCGCCCCCCGCATCGATCGCCGTGGTGACCGGCGTACCGGAGAGGATCGTCGCAAGCGCCAGATCCCGGTGATCCTGGATACCCGCAGCAAGCGGGAACGGCGACGCAGCGGCGACGCCGAGCAGCCGCGCGGCATCGACGAAATCGTTTGAAACCAGGCCGGCGGAACCGGGAAGCACCGGGCGTCAGGCGCCGCGGCGTTCGGCCACCTTGTCACCGATGTACTGTTGAATGAACACCAGCGCCCGCTTGCTGAGCCCGGTGAACTCGACACCGTGGTGATGGACGCGCTTGCCGCTGTTGGCGCTGATCTCGTCGCGCACATAGCGGATCTCGCAGGGCAGTATGACACGCTCGCTGCCCTGCCGGCCATGGTGCGGAATCTCGATCGAGAAGCGGTCACCGACGTCACCCAGCCGGCTGGTGGACACCAGTCGCGCACCGGCCAGCGAGATGTCGGCCAGCGCCACCGACAGCTTGCGACCGGCATCCTCCATCACCAGCATCATGGCCATGTCGTTGACAGGCACGCGCATGGCACGCCGGGTGCTGCTGCTCTGGACGCCTTCGGGGTAGGTCAGGTGCACATAGGGGAAGGGCTGCTCGCACACCCGTTCCACCCGGCTTTCGAAGCTGAACAGGCTGTCCCCCGACTCGAAGCGCATCTCCACGCGGTCGCCCCTCACCAGTGGCAGAAGCTGACCGTCATCTGCCGTGGGGTGGCTGACCAGCACGCTCCGGCCCTCGAGATAGCCGATCAGGGTCACCGGGAGCGACCCGCCATTCGTCTCCGGCAGCAGTTGCAGGGAAGATCCGACCATGATGTTGAGCGGTGGCTGGGCCATGGGTTTTCTCCGGCTGAACGGGTCCTTCGGGATGGCTTTCGTTGCCCCGGTTATCGGCCGCCTTCAGTCAAACTGCAGCCGGGTGCTGTATTCGTCACCTTCATCGGTGGCGTGGATGATCTTCAGGTCGGGCAGCCGGGTGCCCACATAGGTGCAGAGGATGGCGGCCGCATCCGTCCGCTCGCGCTCGAGAAAATTGATCATCTGTTCAATGGCATAGAAGGCCTTCTGGCGCACATCGGGGGACTCCACCCGGGTGCCGCCGAGCTCGAAGCCGGCATCCAGGTCGGCGTCGATCTCGTCCATCAGCCGGCGCTCGCGACCGGGCAGGGGCTGGCTGCGGTCGAATTCCAGACGCCGGCGGCCATTGACGTAGACGAGCAGCATGTTTTCCATGGGGTGAGTCTCCAGACAGGTGGATCGCATTATTACATGTTGCACCAGGGCGGATACTGCGTTCCACCCGCCATCGACATCGGGAACGGTGTTGCCCCGGATTCCGGCCCTGCGGGCCTGAATCGGGCGACAAGACCGCCTGCCGTGGCCCGATCAATCCTCGATACCGAGATCGCTCCAGAAGGGGGTTTCCCGGTCCAGAAACTCGGCGAAGGGCAGATAGTGGGAACCGTCGCAGGAGAAGTTCAGTGCCACCAGCCCGTTGAAGATATTGATGGAACCGGCACGCAGATAGATGCTCTGGTCGGCAAAGCGCAGCGCCCGGAAGCTGCGCAGGATCTCGCCGATGACCCCGGCCGGCACCACGGCACTGTCCGGATAGCGGGTACGCGGATAGGCGAAACAGACGCTGGGATCGACCAGCATGTCCAGCTCCAGCAGCCGGTAGCGGAAGGGATCGCTGACGTGCCACAGGGTGGCACGATTGCTGGAGAAGTGCAGCTTGCCGTGGAACACGCCATGCTCGACGATCAGCTCCTCCATGATCGCGAGCACGTCGTCGAGGCGACGGTCCATGGCGCTTTCCTGCCGGCACTGTTGGAAGACCTGGCCCCGGATCGCGGGATCGCCCTTGATCTGGCGCCAGTGATGCGGTTCCTCGTAGAGAGCGCGGGTCAGCGGGAGATCGCGCAGGTCGAAGTCGGCACCCACGAAGCCCAGCACCCGCCCGCCACGGCGCACCACCTGGAGGGCCGTGACCGAGGGCCGCCGGGCCCGCAGACTGAGATAGCTGTCCGACAGTTGCAGCCCGTAGATCGGCAGCACCCCCTTCATGTAGGGACGGTCGGAGCGATCACGGCCGTAGTGCTCCGGCAGCAGACCCTGGTGGCTGGCGTTGTCGCTGAGCTGCCGGCCGCGCGGATCGAGCGCATAGAGAAAGGCGCAGTAGGGCAGTTCCAGCAGCCCCGACATCAGCGTCTGGTCCAGCGCCTCGCGGTCCGGCCAGACATCGGCGCAGCGCTCGGCGATGCCCTGCAGGGGCATGCGGATCATCTCGGTCAGCGCCTCGCGCTGCTGGCGGATGCTCTCCGCCAGCGGGCTGCCCGTCGGGACCTGTTCTGTTGTCGTTCCTGTCATGGCGCCCCCGGAATCCTGTCGAGACCGAACAGCCGTTCGGCATTGGCGGTGGTGACGGCAGCGATCGCCTCCGGCGCCGCGCCCCGCAGCCGCGCCACCGCCGCACACACATGGGGCAGGAAGCGCGGTTCGTTGCGCCCTCCGGCCGGCCGGGGCCGGAGATCGCGCGGCACGAGCCAGGGCGCATCCGTCTCCAGCAGCAGGCGATCCTCCGGGATCTCCGGCACCGCTGCCTGCAGTGCCTGGCCACGGCGCTCGTCGCAGACCCAGCCTGTCACCCCCACGTGCAGCCCGCGTGCCACGTAGGCCCGCATCTGCGCCACATCGCCGGTGAAGCAGTGGGCCACGCCGGGCAACCCGGCCGCCTCGGCATCCAGCAGTTCCAGCTGGCGGGCATGGGCATCGCGCTCATGCAGGAACAGCGGCTTGCCACAATCCCGGGCCAGCCCCAACTGGGCGACGAAAGCGGCCTCCTGTTGCTCCGGCGGGCTGTAGTTGCGGTTGAAGTCCAGCCCACACTCGCCCACCGCCACCACCGCGGACTCGGCCAGCAGTCCCTCCAGCGCCCGCAGCGCCGCGGCATCGCACTCCGAGGCATGGTGGGGATGGATGCCGGCGGTCGCCCAGAGCACGCCCGGCCAGCGCGCGCAGAGTTCAAGGGCCGCCTCGGAATGTGCCACGCTGGTGCCGGTCACGATCATGCGCGTGACGCCGGCGGCCATGGCACCCTCGATCACGGCATCCGGATCGCGGGCGAAGGCACGATTGGTGAGATTGACGCCGATATCGACCAGTTGTGTCGCGCTCACGCTGGACACTTCCCGCATCGGCCCGGGCGTGCCATATTGGGGTATGCTGCGTACGCTTTCATGGCTGCTCATTATACCGGTGCTGGCCGGCGCGGCGGCAGCCGCCGACAGGCCCGACCAATCCTGGCCACCCGACGCCCCGGATACCCGCGGCGTCAACGAGGGCCGGCTGGAAATCCTCGACTGGCCCCCGCCGCCGGAGCTGTTCCGCATCGACAACCGGCTGGTGATCGACGCCGACTCGGCCCGCCATGGCTGGGTGGCCATCGAGCAGTGCCACCGGCGGCTCGACGCCGTCCCCCGTCTCGACATCCGCTACGACTACCAGACACTGCGCGGCCTGCGCATCGTCGAGGCCCAGGGCATCGGTGCCTGGCGGGTCGACGGGAACCAGGTGGAACTGGCCGACATCGAGCGCGGGGCCAGCCTGTGCGTGCGCCTGCAGGCCCGCATCCTCAGGCGCGCCGCGGACGGCCGCCTGATCCTTCGCCAGGGTCCCTTCTACCGCGGCTTTCTTGACGGTTTCTATCCCATGGCCATGACCCAGCGCATCGAGTATCCCGCCGACTGGACGCTGCTGGATGCCCGGCCGGCCACTGTCTTCCCGCCACCCCGTACGCCGGGGTCCCTCGAGGCCCGCGCCCACTTCAACGGGCGACTCAGCCTCCATCTCGAATTCATGCCGGCTGCTGAAACGGCGCCGCATCCCCGGTAACATGGCAGGATCGCTTCGAGGAGAACGGCATGAGACTGACTGCGCGGGAATTCCGCGACTGGGACAGCAAGCGCATCACCCTGCTGGGGATGTCCGGCGTGGGCAAGACCCGGCTGGCCTGCATGCTGCGGCGGCGTGACTGGTTCCACTACTCGGGCGACTACCGCATCGGCACCCGCTACCTGGACGAGCCCATACTCGACAACATCAAGGCGCAGGCGATGCAGATCCCCTTTCTGCGCGAGCTGCTGCGCTCGGACTCCATCCACATCATCAACAACATCACGGTGGACAACCTGGCACCGGTGTCCAGCTTCCTCGGCAAACTCGGCAATCCCGAGCTGGGCGGGCTGGGGCTGGCCGAATTCAAGCGTCGCCAGGCCCTGCACCGCGACGCCGAGATCCGCGCCATGCGCGACGTGCCTGCCTTTATCGACAAGGCGCAGTCGATATACGGCTACCGCCACTTCATCAACGATGCCGGCGGCAGTGTCTGCGAACTGGACGATCCGGAGACGCTGGACACCCTCGCCGAACATACGCTGATCGTCTATATAAAGGCCAGCCATGAAGACGAACAGGAACTGATCCGCCGTGCCGAGAGCGACCCCAAGCCGCTCTACTATCGCGAGGACTTCCTCGACCGCCAGCTCGCCGAGTACATGGCTGCGGAAGCACTGGACTATGTCGCCCAGATCGACCCCGATGCCTTCGTGCGCTGGATCTTCCCGCGCCTCTTCTACGAGCGCATCCCGCGCTACGAGCGCATTGCCGCCGACCACGGCTATACCGTCAGCACCGAGGAACTGTGGGCGGTGGAGGACGAGGCCGGCTTCCTGCAACTGATCGAACGGGCGCTGGAACGCCAGCGCTGAGGACCCCTGCCGTGCCTCTGGTTGCCAATACCGCCTTGCCCACTTTCGAACGCCTGCGACAGGAGGGCGAGACTGTCATCCCCCGCGACTTCGCCCTGCAGCAGGAGATCCGCGAACTGCACATCGGGCTGCTGAACATGATGCCCGACGCCGCGCTGGCCGCGACCGAGCGCCAGTTCTTCCGCCTGGTCGGCGAATCCAACCAGATCGCCCAGTTCTACATGCATCCCTTCTCGCTGCCGCAGCTCGAGCGCGGCCCGGAGGCACAGGCTCACATCGACCGCTACTACGAACGCTTCGAGGACCTCAAGCAGCAGGGGCTGGATGCCCTCATCATCACCGGCGCCAATGTGGTCGGCCCGGAGCTGTCCACACAGCCCTTCTGGGAACCGCTGATCGAGGTCATCGACTGGGCCTGGGACAATGTCACCTCGACACTTTGCTCATGCCTTGCCACCCACGCAGTGATGGAGTTCCGCTACGGGCAGAAGCGCCGCCCGCTCGGCTTCAAGCGCTGGGGCGTCTATCCGCATCGCGTAACGGATCGCAAGCACCCGCTGGTGGCGGGCGTGAACACCCGCTTCGATGTGCCGCACTCGCGCTTCAACCAGATCGACCGCGCCCAGTTCGAGGCCGCCGGCCTGCACGTGCTGGCCGAGAGCGACACCGCAGGCGTGCATCTCGCCGTCTCCGAGGATCTGTTCCGCATCGTCTTCTTCCAGGGTCACCCGGAATACGACATCATCAGCCTGCTCAAGGAATACAAGCGCGAGGTGCTGCGCTTCGCGGCCGGTCAACGGCCGGACTACCCGCCCTTTCCCGAACACTACTTCAGTCTGCAGTCGCAGGCCATTCTGGAGGAGCATCGCGACCGGGTGATCGCCGCGCTGGACCATGGCACGCCCCTGCCGGAGCTGCCGGAGCGCCTGATCGCGCAGCGACTGGACAACACCTGGCATGACACCGCCGAGGCCGTCATCAACAACTGGATCGGCAAGGTCTACCAGATCACCAACATCGACCGCCGGCTGCCGTTCCAGGACGGCGTCGACCCCGATGATCCGCTGGGGCTGCGGCGCAGGCCGTAGGGCCTGCATCCCTCACGCCTCACTCCAAACCCTCCCGCTCCGCCAGATAGGCCGCCGTGACCCGATCCATGGTCGCGACATGGTCGAACATCCACCGCGGCAGCATCTCGCAGAAGTAGCGTCGGAGGGTGTCGTAATCCCGGAAGCGCAGCCAGGCCTCGGCCACCGCGCGCGCTTCGGCCAGCACCCGGTCATGTTCGGCCTTGTGCACGGCATAGGGCGGAAAGGCGGCCGCTTCCATGCGCGCCTCCTCGCCGCGGAAGTGGGCCTGCAGATGGTCGAGCAGCGCGCCGAGCAGCGGGTCGAGCGCATCCCGGGACTCGTGGCCGTGGTCGCAGGCCTCCAGGGTGGCGATGAATTCACGCAGCAGGCGCATCTCCTCCTGGTGTACGGCATTCATCTCCGCCAGCGCCACCTCGGGCAGATCGGCAATCCGGTTGCAGTCCATCGGCAGCTCCCCCGTCGAACCTTCCCGCAGGGTAGCCGGCGGGCCGCAGCGCATGCCTTGACCTGAATCAGGGCACCCCTTGAGCCGGATCACACACGCCCTCATCATGGCGGCGGAGGAGGACCGCCATGAAATTCCATCAGTTGCCGCTCGGGGCCCTGTTCGAATACCAGGGGATCCGCTATGCCAAGACCGGCCCGCTGCTGGCAACCGACCAGGCCAGCGGCCGCCAGCGCTGCCTGCCGCGCGCCGCCCGGGTGACACCGCTGGACGACACACCCGAGACACCACCCGAGGCCGCGGTCGCCGTCGACGCAGCCGCTGCCGCGGAACGATTCCATCATGTCGCCCTGGGCCTGATCGACGGCCTGGCCGAGGACCAGGGCGAGGCAGTGCGCCAGCAGGCGCGGGAAAGGCTGAACGCCGCCTACGAGACACTGCGCCAGGCCCTGCACGGCAAAGACGGAGAAAACGCATGAGAGCAACCGCGGAACTGCAGGTGATTCCCATCGGACAGGGCGTATCGGTGCGTCGCGAGATCCGGCGGGTGCTGGACCTGCTGGCCGAGCACGACCTGACGCTGGAAACCCATGCCTCCGGCACCAACCTGGAGGGCGACCTGGAGGTGATCCTGGCTGCCGTGCGCCAGGTGCACGAGGTGCTGCATGCCGAGGGCACGGTCAGGCTGGTGAGCTACCTGAAACTGGAAACCCGCACCGACAAGGTGCCGACGCTGGCCGGCAAGCGGCTTTAAGCCGCACAGTGCACCGGGCCGGCACCCACGACCGGAAGCGCACGTGCGGAAACGAGAAAGGACGTTTCCCCGGATTCCGGCCCTGCGGGCCTGCATCCGGGCTACACCATACCGCCGGCGTCGGCGGCGCTGACTTTCTTAAGAGTCTCATAATTGTCTGAAAGCGTTCTGTCTGATCGTGGCCGACTGGGTAGGATGGGCAAAGGCCCGAAGGGCCGTGCCCATCATGACGGTCACGGGATGCTGATGGGCACGTCGCTGCGATCCTTTGCCCATCCTACAAATTCACAGGACTTCCATGTTCAGACAATTGTGAGACGACTGACAAAGTCTGTTTTGCCCGGTGCCCTCGGCGCCTCGGCAGGCTCCGTGTTACACCCGCCGCCCCCGGAAGCCGGGCCTGCTGCTCAACCGAACCAGGGCATGCCCTCCGGCTTCTCCGCGGCTGCCTGATCGCGCTGCGCCTTGAGGATCTCGGGCACATGGCGCTCCAGCCCGGCGCGGAAGTCGGCCACGAACTGTTCCATGGACGCCACGAAGTCGGCGTCGTGCTCGGCCCGGTTGATGGTGAGGTGCACCACCACCCGGCCGCCGCCGATGTCGTCCGCGGTGACCGTCCACTGCAGGGCATTGGGACAGCCCGGCAGGGTGAAGCGCACGCCGTCGCGGATCATCTCCCGGTGCACCCGGAATTCACCCCAGACACAGTAGATGGAACCCCGGTCGCCGTCGTGCTCGAGCACCCTGTCCACCGAGGCACACCACTCGGGCAGGGTGTCGATGCGCACGAACTGCTGCAGGCCATTGACGGAAAAGGGCACGCGGGCGTGGGCGAAGAATTCCATGACTCAGCTCCCGGAGGTTTGCAGATGGGCCAGATGGCGACGCACGGCCTCCGCCATCCGGGGATGATAATGCACCAGTCCCTCGATGATGCCTGCGGCATAGTTCCCGTTCAAATCATCCGACAGGCCCCGGGCCGGGTACAGCCGGTCGTCATGGCCCGCCTCGTGCGCTGCCCATTCGGCCGCCTCGCGCACCGCGTCGCTGGCATTGGCCACCAGCACGGCGGGGATTTCGCTGGCCAGCACGGGCAGGTCGTTGCCGCTGTCGCCGGCGAACAGCAGCTGTTCCGGCCCCAGACCCAGCTCGCGCATCAGGAAGCGGATGGCCCCGAGCTTGTCCGCGTCCGGCGGCAGCACGTCGACCAGGCCGATGGGCCGGGTTTCGTCGACGCTCCAGACCAGGCTCGCCCTCAACCCCTGCTCGCCCAGGCGACGCTGCATCCTTGCCAGCAGCGCGGCGTGGTCCGTGTCGGCGGGCGCATGGAAGCTCAGCTTGTAGCGCCCCTGGTGTTCCGGCGCCTGCGGCGCGAGCTCCTCGAAGTCGTCGAACAGCGGCGCCAGATCGGCCGCGGTGCGCCTGCCCCAGGCCCGGCCGATGTGGGTCCACCAGGGTTCCCACACCTGCCATTCGCCCGCCTGCGGTCGATGGATGGTGGTGCCGACGTCGGCCACGGCATAGTCGGGCAGGGGCAGGTCCCATTCCCTGATGGCCGCCTCGATGAGTGACCGGTTGCGGCCGGAGACGTAGGCCAGCAGCAGTGGCTCGTGCTCGACCAGGTGATGGAACAAGGGGCGCGCCAGCGGCGACTCGGGCGCCGGGCCGTTGGGCAGCAGGGTGCGGTCGAGGTCGGTGCAGAGCAGGATGCGTTCGTCGGTGGCCATGGCTCGGGCGCGGGGCGTCTCGCTGGTCTCGAACGGGAAGCAGCGGGTATCATACCGCGGCACCAGCCGCCATTGCCGCAACCAAGGTCCCGTCGTGACACAAGCCGTCCTGCTGCCCCGCCCCCTGGTCAACCAGCTGCTCACCGAGGCGCAGCGCAACGCCGAGATCGAGGTCTGCGGCCTGATCGGCGCGCGCGATGGGCGACCGGAACGCTTCTACCCCGTGGCCAACGTGGCCGAACGCCCTGGCGAGCTCTTCCGCATGGACCCCGCCGGCCAGATCGACGCCATGCGCCGCATGCGTGAGGCGGGCGAGACCCTGTTCGCCGTCTACCACTCCCACCCCCATGCCCCGGCCCGGCCCTCGGCACGCGACCTGGAGGAAGCCGCTTATCCGGAGGCGCTCTACCTCATCGCCTCGCTCGACACCAAGGGCGTGCTGGAACTGCGCGGCTACCGCCTGGCCGACGGCGAGGCGGCGGAGGTGCCGCTGGAACTGGAAGAAATGGCAGATTGAGGCGGGGCTACAGTTTGCGGGGCGACGGGAACATGGAGGACACGGAGAACTCACCCGGTCGTTGCAAAAATCCGCAGGATGGGCAAAGACTTGAAAGGCCGTGCCCATCAAACTGCCGCTCAATCATGATGGGCACGTCGCTGCGCTCCTTTACCCATCCTACAAATTCACAGGACTTCCATGTTCAGACAATTGTGAGACAACTAATACAAGTTGCAAGTAGCCATCACGACCGCGTGGAGAACATCAGGGGATGGGGCTTCGCATGACAGCCCCACCAACTTGTACCTTGTATCTTGAATCCTGTATCTGCGACGCTCAGTGCCGCGTCGGCGGCACGTCCGGCTGATCGGCCGAGGCGAACAGGCGCTCGGCATCGACGGCGTCGAAGTGATAGCGCTGGTTGCAGAATTCGCAGGTGACCTCGACCCCGCCCTGTTCCTCGAGAATGGACTGCACCTCGTCGTAGCCCAGACCGCGCAGCATGTGCTCGATGCGTTCGCGCGAGCAACTGCAGCGGAAACTGACCGGCTCGGACTCGAAGAAACGCACATCCTCTTCGTGGAACAGCCGATGCAGGATCTCCCGGTGCCCCAGCCTGAGCAGTTCCGGATCGGTGATGGTGTCGGCCAGCTGCACGGTGCGCGGCCAGACGTCCGGATCCTCGTCGGTACCCGGCAGGCGCTGCAGCAACATGCCCGCCGCGCGCTCGGGACCGGCGGCCAGCCACAGCCGGGTATCGAGCTGCTCTGACTGAGAGAAATAGGCCGCCAGTGCCGCCGACAGGTCGGGCTCTCCCTCCAGCGCCACGATGCCCTGGTAACGATCCATGCCCTGCCCCGGATCGATGGTGATGGCCAGCCTCGCATTGCCGGTCAGCTCGCCGAGACCGCCCGCTTCCGGCAGCGGCTCGTGCCAGTGCGCCAGACCGCGCACCGTGCGCCTCGAGGTCGCCTGCACCACCAGCATGCTCAGCGCCCCCTCCCCGGTCAGCTGCAGGGTCAGCGAGCCATCAAACTTGATGATGGTGGACAGCAGCACGGCCGCGACCATCGCCTCCCCCAGCAGCTCGCGAACACGCGGCGGATAGGCGTGCCGTTCCAGCACCGCCCGCCAGGTGGCATCCAGATGCACCAGCTCGCCCCGGACCCGGGTGTGTTCGAACAGGAAGCGGTTGAGGGTGTCGCCGTCGGTCATGGTTTATGAGTGAGGCGCCGGCACTTCACCCCTCACTCAACAACTTCCTCAGCAGCTTGTTGACCGCCCCCGGATTGGCCTTGCCGCCGGAGGCCTTCATCACCTGACCGACAAAGAAGCCGAGCAGCTTTTCCTGGCCGGCGCGGTACTGTTCGACCTGCTTCGGGTTGGCGGCCATGATGTCGCGGATCATGGCCTCGATGGCTGCGGGATCGGTAATCTGCTTCAGGCCCTGCTTCTCGATCACCTCGTCGGCACTGCCCTCGCCCTCCCACATGGCCTCGAACACCTGCTTGGCGAGCTTGCCGGAGATGGTGTTGTCGAGGATGCGCGCCAGCAGGCCGGACAATGCCTCTGCGGAAATGGGCGATTCGGTGATGTCGAGGGTGGCCTTGTTGAGGGCGCCCGAGAGTTCGCCCATGACCCAGTTGGCGGACAGCTTGGCATCGCCGACGGCGGCGGCGACGGCCTCGTAGTAGTCCGCCATGTCGCGGGTCGCCGTGAGCACGCCGGCATCGTAGGCCGACAAGCCGTACTGATCCATGAAACGCGCCTTCTTTGCATCCGGCAATTCCGGAAGTTCCCTGCGCACGCTCTCGATGAAGGCCTCGTCGATTTCCACCGGCAGCAGGTCCGGATCGGGAAAGTAGCGATAGTCGTTGGCCTCTTCCTTGGTGCGCATGGGCCGCGTCTCGTCGCGGGCCGCGTCGTACAGCCGGGTTTCCTGCACCACCGCGCCACCGGATTCCAGCACATCGATCTGGCGCTCGATCTCGTGGTTGATGGCCCGTTCCACGAAGCGGAAGGAATTGATGTTCTTGATCTCGGTTCGGGTGCCGAAACGATGCTCGCCCTTGCGGCGGATGGAGACATTGGCGTCGCAGCGGAAGGAACCCTCCTGCATGTTGCCGTCGCAGATCTCCAGGTAGCGCACCAGCATGTGCAGCTTCTTCATGTAGGCCACAGCCTCCTTCGCCGAACGCAGGTCCGGCTCGGAAACGATTTCCAGCAACGGCGTACCGGCGCGGTTGAGATCGATGCCGCTCATGCCGTGGAAGTCCTCGTGCAGGGACTTGCCGGCATCCTCTTCGAGATGGGCGCGGGTAATACCGATGCGCTTGCTGCTGCCATCGTCGAGCTCGACGTCGAGCCAGCCGTCGTACACGATGGGCAGCTCGTACTGGCTGATCTGGTAGCCCTTGGGGAGATCGGGATAGAAATAGTTCTTGCGGGCGAACACCGAGCGCGTCGCAACCGTGCTGTGGGTGGCCAGACCGAACTTCGCGGCCATGCGCACCACCTCCTCGTTCAGCACCGGCAACACACCCGGCAGCCCCAGGTCCACCGCGCAGGCCTGGGTGTTCGGCGGCGCGCCGTAGGCCGTGGCGGCACCGGAGAAGATCTTGCTTCGGGTGGCCAGCTGGGCGTGGATCTCAAGCCCGATTACCGCTTCCCATTCCATGATTTGAACCTCAGGTACAAGATACAGGTTGCAAGATACAAGTCACCGGGGAAGCTCCATCCTTCTCTCAGCCTGGACCCGTATCTTGCATCTATCATTCAAAGCCCTTTGGCGCTTGTGTGTGCCAGTCCGTTGCCTGCTGGAATCGGTGCGCCACGTTGAGCAGCCGGGCTTCGTCAAAGTAGTTGCCGATCAACTGCAGACCAACAGGCATGTCCGCGGCAAAACCCGCGGGTATGGACATGCCGGGCAAGCCGGCGAGATTGACGGCAATGGTGTAGATGTCCGACAGGTACATGGTGACCGGGTCGTCGGCCTTCTCGCCGAGGCGGAAGGCGATGCTGGGCGAGGTGGGACCTGCAATCAGGTCGACATCTTCGAATGCCTTGCGGAAGTCGTCCGCGATCAGGCGCCGCACCTGCTGAGCCTTGAGATAATAGGCATCGTAGTAGCCGGCGGACAGGGCATAGGTGCCGACCATGATGCGCCGCTTGACCTCGGCGCCGAAGGCCTCGCCGCGCGAGCGCTTGTACAGGTCTTCCAGATCGCGCGGGTTATCGCAACGGTAGCCGAAGCGCACGCCATCGTAGCGCGAGAGGTTGGAGGAGCACTCCGCCGGCGCCACCACGTAGTAGGCCGGAACGGCCAGCGCGGTATTGGGCAGGGTGATCTCCACCGGCTGTGCACCCTGTCGCTTGAGCACCTCGATCGCGGCCTCGATCACGGCAGCGACCTCGGCATCCAGCCCTTCGCCGAAGTACTCCTTCGGCAGGCCGATGCGCAGGCCGTCCAGCGGACGATCCAGCGCCGCCACATAGTCGTCCACGGGCCGGTCGACGCTGGTGGAATCGCGCGGATCGAAGCCGGCCATGGCGCCCAGCATCAGGGCGGCGTCCTCGGCGCTGCGGGTCATGGGACCGCCCTGGTCGAGACTGGAGGCGAAGGCGATCATGCCGTAGCGCGACACCCGGCCGTAGGTCGGCTTGATGCCGGTGATGCCGCACAGGGAGGCCGGCTGGCGAATGGAGCCGCCGGTGTCGGTGCCGGTGGCGGCGGGTGCAAGCCGCGCGGCGACGGCGGCGGCAGAGCCGCCCGAGGAACCGCCCGGCACCCTTTCGGTGTCCCAGGGATTGCACACCGGGCCGTAAAAACTGGTTTCGTTGGACGAGCCCATGGCGAACTCGTCCATGTTGGTCTTGCCCAGCATCACCGCGCCCGCCTCGGCCAGGCGCCGGGTGACGGTGGCATCGTAGGGCGCAATGAAATTGTCCAGCATGCGTGAACCGCAGCTGGTCCTTACCCCGTCGGTGCAAAAGATGTCCTTGTGGGCGAAGGGGATGCCGGTCAGCGGACCGGCATCGCCGGCGGCGATGCGGGCATCTGCGGCCTGCGCCTGTGCGATGGCCTGCTCGGCAGTGACGGTGATGAAACTGTTGAGGCCCGGGTCCAGCCGCTCGATGCGGTCCAGGAAGTGGCGCGTCAGTTCCTCGGCGGAGAACTCGCGGGCCTTCAGGCCGGCCGCCAGTTCGGCGATGCTCTTGTCATGCATGGGTATCCATCCAGTTACAAGTTGCAAGATACAAGATACAGGTTACAAGCAACCGGTCGGGTCCACAGCGGCAAATGCAGGGGTTGCCCCCCGCCACTTGCGACCCGATAACTTGCAACTTGTAACTTGCAACTTGCCTCTGTTCATTCAATGACCTTGGGCACCAGGTAGAGGCCGCTCTCCACCGCCGGGGCGATGGCCTGGAAGCGCTCGCGCTGGTCGGTTTCGGTGACCTCGTCGGGGCGCATGCGCTGGGCCATGTCCAGGGGATGCGCCATGGGCGTGACGCCCTCGGTATCGACCGCATCCAGCTGCTCGACGAAGGCCAGGATGGCGGACAGGTTGCGGGCGTATTCGGGCACGTCGGCAGGGCCGATGGCCAGCCGCGCCAGGTGGGCGATCTTCTCGACTTCGGAAGGCTCCAGGGCCATGGGGAATTCCTCGGGGACGGGCTTCGCAAAGCGGGAAAATTAACACATCCGTCGCCTTGCCCAAACCCCCACCCGTTGTTACATTACGCCGAACTTCACGGAGGTTGCACCCTTCCATGCTCGGATTCAAACGCTTACTGGGCCTCTTCTCCGAAGACCTCTCCATCGACCTCGGCACCGCCAACACCCTGATCTACGTGCGTGGCAAGGGCATCGTGCTCGACGAACCGTCGGTGGTGGCCATCCGCCAGGATCGGGGACCGGGCAGCCCCAAAAGCATCGCCGCGGTGGGCCTGGAAGCCAAGCGCATGCTCGGCCGCACGCCGGGCAACATCACCGCCATCCGGCCGCTGAAGGACGGGGTGATCGCCGACTTTACCGTCACCGAGAAGATGCTCCAGCACTTCATCCACAAGGTACACGAGGGCCGCTTCATCCGGCCGAGCCCGCGGGTGCTGATCTGCGTGCCCTGTGGCTCCACCCAGGTGGAACGGCGCGCCATCAAGGAGTCCGCGGCCGGGGCCGGGGCCCGCGAGGTCTACCTGATCGAGGAGCCCATGGCGGCCGCCATCGGCGCTGGCATGCCGGTCGACGAAGCGCGTGGCTCGATGGTGCTGGACATCGGCGGCGGCACCTCCGAGGTGGCGGTCATCTCCCTGAACGGCATCGTCTATTCCGCTTCGGTACGCATCGGCGGCGACAAGTTCGACGAGGCCATCGTCAACTACGTTCGACGCAACTACGGCACCCTGATCGGCGAGGCCACCGCCGAGCGCATCAAGCACGAGATCGGCTCCGCCTATCCCGGCAACGAAGTGCAGGAGATCGAGGTCAAGGGCCGCAACCTGGCGCAGGGCATCCCGCGCAGCTTCACCCTCAACAGCAACGAGATCCTGGAGGCGTTGCAAGAGCCGCTGGCCGGCATCGTCGGCGCGGTCAAGACTGCCCTGGAGCAGACGCCGCCCGAGCTGGGCGCGGACGTGGCCGAACGCGGCATCGTGCTCACCGGCGGCGGCGCCCTGCTCAAGGATCTGGACCGGCTGCTGATGGAGGAAACCGGCCTGCCGGTGGTGGTGGCGGACGACCCCCTCACCTGCGTCGCCCGCGGCGGCGGCCGCGCCCTGGAGATGATGGACGAGCGCGGCGGCGAGGTGTTTTCCGTCGACTGAATCCCCCGCCCCGCTGCCCCATCTCTACCCCCTATAATGGGGCGCATGTCCATACCGACCTGGCGAGGCCCATCATCCGACGACGCCCGAACAGCCCTGCCCGGCCCCGTGCCGGAGTCCTGACATGAGCAAGCTGCTCTT
>NZ_JALTON010000008.1 GCF_027000115.1 Thiohalobacter sp.
GCGCTCGAGGGCTATGCGGTGCCCGACACGGGCGAGGCACCGGCGCCGGCCGTGGAAGCGTCCGCGGGCGAGGCCCCTGCGGACGATGTGGAGGCCGAGTTCGAGGCCATGCTCGATGCCGCACAGGTGGCCCCGGCCGAGCCTGCTGCGCCGGCGACCGACGCGGCGGTGGGCGGGGACGAGATCACCGACGACGAGTTCGAGGCCCTGCTCGACCAGTTGCATGGCGGCAAGGCGCCGGGCAGCGGTGATGCTGAAACGCCCGCAGCCGGGTCGAAGCCCGAAACCGAGGCTCCGGCCGCGTCTGCGCCCGCCGCCGGAGGCGGGGACGAGATCACCGACGACGAGTTCGAGGCCCTGCTCGACCAGTTGCATGGCGGCAAGGCACCAGGCAGGCAGCAGGCGGCCGCCGCCGAAACCGCGCCGGCCGGTGCCGAGGCCGCGGCCGAACAGAAGCCGGAATCCAGACCGGAGCCGAAGCCCGCGGCCAAGCCGGCCGCCAGGCCCGCACCCGCCAAGCCCCAGGCCGAGACCACGGTGCGGGTGGACACGGCGCGTCTCGACGACATCATGAACCTGGTCGGCGAGCTGGTGCTGGTACGCAATCGCCTGTCCACCCTCAAGCAGAGCATGGGCAACGAGGACATCGCCAAGGCCGTCTCCAATCTGGACGTGGTCACCGCCGATCTGCAGGCCTCGGTGATGAAGACCCGGATGCAACCGATCAAGAAGGTCTTCGGCCGTTTCCCGCGCGTGGTTCGCGATCTGGCCCGCAGCCTGAACAAGGAAGTCAATCTGGAGATGATCGGCGAGGACACCGACCTCGACAAGAATCTGGTCGAGGCGCTGGCCGATCCGCTGGTGCATCTGGTCCGCAACGCCGTGGACCACGGCATCGAAAGCCCCGAGGAACGCGAGGCCGCGGGCAAGCCGCGGGCGGGCACGGTCATACTCGCCGCCGAGCAGGAGGGTGACCACATCCTGCTGTCGATCGAGGATGACGGCAAGGGCATGGATCCCGACGTGTTGCGTCGCAAGGCGGTGGAGAAGGGGCTCATGGACGAGGAGAGCGCTGCCCGGCTCGACGACCGGGAGGCCTACAACCTCATCTTCGCCCCGGGCTTCTCCACCAAGACCGAGATCTCCGATGTTTCCGGTCGAGGCGTGGGCATGGACGTGGTCAAGACCCGCATCGGCCAGCTCAACGGCAGCGTCGAGATCGATTCGCAGCTGGGCAAGGGGTCGCGCCTCAGCATCCGCGTGCCGCTGACCCTCGCCATCATGCCGACCCTGATGGTCGTGCTCGGCAACCAGCCCTTTGCGTTGCCGCTGGCCAGCGTGATCGAGATATTCGATCTCGATCCCGGCCAGACCAACATCGTCGACGGCCAGCTCGTGGTACGGGTGCGCGACAAGGCCGTGCCCCTGTTCTACCTGCGCAAGTGGCTGGTGCGCGACGGTCAGATCATGGCCGAGGACCAGACCGGCGGGCACGTGGTCATGGTCCATGTCGGCAGCCAGCGGGTCGGCTTCGTGGTCGACCAGCTGATCGGTCAGGAAGAAGTGGTCATCAAGCCACTGGGCGCCATGTTGCAGGGCATGCCGGGTTTCGCCGGTGCCACCATCACCGGTGATGGGCGCATCGCGCTGATCCTCGATGTGCCCAGCCTGATGAAGAAATACGCCAGCAGCATCTGACGGGGGTGCGCGTGTTCCATGCATCGCGATTCCGCCGCAGCCGGCGGCGCCCGGTCTCGCAAGCGCCCGGGAGCCAGGTGACGCCATGAAGGTCCGCGCCCTGGTGGTGGACGATTCCGGCTTCTTCCGCCGGCGCATCGTCGAGATCCTGGAGGAAGACCCGGGCATCGAGGTGATCGGTACCGCGGCCAACGGCCAGGAGGCGGTGCAGAAGACCCTGGAACTCAAGCCCGATGTCATCACCATGGACATCGAGATGCCGGTCATGGACGGCATCACCGCCGTGCGCCGGATCATGGCCGTGCGGCCGACGCCGGTGCTGATGTTCTCCTCCCTGACCTACGAGGGCGCGCAGTCCACCCTGGATGCGCTGGAGGCGGGCGCGGTCGATTTCCTCCCCAAGCGTTTTGACGAATTCTCCCGCGACCGGGTCGAGGCCAAGCGCATGCTGCGTGGCCGGGTGCTGGCCGTGGGTGCGCAGCGGCGCCAGGCCGCCGCCGCGCGGACCCTGGCCAGCAGCGGTGCCAGACGTGCCGCCGTGGCCGGCCATACCGCGCCCGCCAGAGCCCCGGCGCGTCCGGCGGTGCGCCGCGGTGACTTCCGCCTGGTGGTGATCGGAAGCTCCACCGGTGGCCCGGTCGCCTTGCAGCAGGTGCTGACCCGCCTGCCGGCGAACTTCGCAGCACCCATCCTGCTGGTGCAGCACATGCCAGCCAGCTTCACGCCGGCATTCGCCCAGCGTCTCAACCAGCAATGCCGGATCGAGGTCAAGGAAGCCGAGGATGGCGAACTGCTGCGGCCGGGTGTGGCCTACCTGGCGCCGGGTGGCAAGCAGATGGAACTCGGGCAGCGCGGGGCCCAGCCGCGCCTGCGGGTGTCCGAGGGCGATCCGGCCCTGCATTACAAGCCCTGCGTGGACGTGACCCTGAATTCAGTCGCCAAGGTCTATGCGGGCAAGACGCTGGCGCTGATCCTCACCGGCATGGGCGCGGACGGCCGCGAGGGCGCGCGGGCGTTGAAGCAGGGCGGTTCCACCGTCTGGGCCCAGGACGAGGCCAGTTGCGTGATCTACGGCATGCCCATGGCCGTGGTCGAGGCGGGGCTTGCCGACCAGGTGCTGCCCCTGTCCGAGATCGGTGGCAGTCTGGCCAGCGCCGTCTGAGGCCGCGCCGGGTATCCGCCGGGGCGGCAGGCATCCGCCGGAATCCTGTCACATTCTTCAGGCTGTTTCAGGGTAGCCAATCCAACCAACTGATTTTGTAGTGAGGGTGCGAGGGCTTGCGCTGGCACCCTTCCTGCATCGTCTGGGAAAGGGAGCTCGGTGCAAGGGTCGCGGGATGCGGCGGATGGCAAGGGTCTGTTGCGGGGGTATATCCGGCATGCACAGGATTTGGGCCGTCGCCAACCAGAAGGGCGGTGTCGGCAAGACGACCACGGCGGTGACACTGGCCGGGCAGTTGTCGGCCGAGGGTCATCGCGTGCTGTTGATCGACCTGGATCCGCACGGCTCCCTGACCACCTATTTCCGCCTCGATCCGGACGCCATTGAGCTGTCGGTCTATACCCTGTTCAAGGACCGCGCCGATCGCCGGGCCTTCCCTCGCTACGACGAAGTGCTGGTGCGCACGGATTTCGAGCGCTTGTGGCTGCTGCCGGCCTCGACTGCGCTGGCCACCCTGGACCGCCAGCTCGGCAGCGAGGACGGCATGGGTCTGGTCATCAGCCAGACGCTGGCCGATCTCGATGACCGCTTCGACTACGTGTTCATCGACTGCCCGCCCATGCTAGGGGTGCTGATGGTGAACGCGCTGGCCGCCTGCCAGCAGCTCCTGATCCCGGTGCAGACCGAGTTCCTGGCACTGAAGGGCCTGGAGCGCATGCTGCACACCCTGAAGATGATTGCCCGCGCCCGCGGCGAGGCCGTGCCCTACCTGATCGTCCCGACCATGTTCGATCGCCGCACGCGTGCCTCCGGCGATGCCCTGGCCGCCCTGCGCGAGCGCTATCCCCGGGAGCTCTGGCATGCCGTGATCCCGGTCGATACCCGGTTCCGCGAGGCCAGCAAGGCCGGCAAGCCCCTGTCGCTGTGGCAGCCGGCCAGTCGCGGTGCACAGGCCTATGCGCAGCTCGCCGGCGACTTGCTCGGCCGCAACGTCGTCGCCTTCGACCGCGACGAAGGGCAGGTGCGGGCATGAATCGCGTGCCGCAGGACCGCCCCCGGGACGAGCCCGAAACCCGGCCGACCGAGACCCGGTCGGCGGAACTGGTGATGCTGGACCAGCAACTGGCGCTGGGGGCCTATCTCGACGCCCTGCTCAAGCCGTCCGAGGCGCCGCCAGTGGAGACACCCACGGCGGAGACCCCGGTGGTCGAGGTCCCCGCGGTCGGAGTGCCAGTGGAAGCCCCTGCGGTCGCTGAAGAAACCGCGCTCGCCGCCGACACAGAAGGGGAAGAAGTGGCGTCCGGGGCGGCGTCCTTGCAGGTGCTGCTGTTCCAGGTCGCGGGCCTGAAGCTGGCAGTGCCGCTGGTCGAACTCGCCGGGGTGGTCCCCTGGGACGACGCGGCCGTGACCGAGATGCCCAACCACAGCCCCTGGTTCCTGGGACTGCGTGACCATCAGGGCCGGCGGGTGAAGCTGATCGACATGGCCGCCGTGGTGTTGCCGCCCGACCGCTTCGCGGCGCTCGGTGCCCCCGACAGCGGACGCCTGGAGCACATCGTGCTCATCGACGAGGGCCGCTGGGGGCTTGCCTGCGAGGCCATCGGCGAGGTCATTACCCTGCCGCGCGAGGGCGTGAAGTGGCGCCGGGCCGGGGGCTCGCGGCCCTGGCTGGCCGGCACCGTGATCGAACAGATGTGCGCGCTGGTCGATACCTCGGCTTTCGCGAAAATGCTGGCCGAGGAGGGACCTGTCGGCTGACTGGCACGCTTAGTGCACAGATTTGGACATGGGTGGCCTGGGTGTCCATCCATTGACGTTTTCCAACCGGGACCCGCGGTCCCGTTGCAGAGCAGAGGCAGACCATGACGCAAACCGCACAGTCCACCAACGATTCCGTCCTCCAGTGCGTGACCTTCCGGCTCGAGGACGAGATCTACGGCATCAACGTGATGCAGGTTCAGGAGGTGCTCCGCGTGAGCGAGATTGCACCGGTGCCGGGCGCACCCGACTACGTGCTGGGCATCATCAACCTGCGCGGCAACGTGGTGACGGTCATCGACACCCGCATGCGCCTGGGGCTGAGCCCCAAGGAGTCGGACGATTCCACCCGCATCGTCATCATCGAGACCGACAAGCAGGTGGTCGGTATCCTGGTCGATGCCGTGGCCGAGGTGGTGGATCTGCACACCTCCGAGATCGAGTCCGCCCCCAACGTCGGCAACGACGAAAGTTCCAAGTACATCCAGGGTGTGGCCAGCCGCGACGGCGAGCTGCTGATCCTGGTCGACCTCAACAAGCTGCTCACGGACGAGGAGTGGCTGGAGCTCGCCGGCTTGTAGCCGCGGGAGGACAGCGTGGCGGATCTCAGGGAAATCGGGTATCCGCAGCCCATCGCACCGGTCCGGCCCGGTGACCGCCTGCAGGAGCGCAGGCCGCCGTCGAAGCGCCCCAAGCGGGAACCGGAGCAGGACAGCAAGGACGAGCCGGACGGACAGGAGGACGATGGCCGTCCTCATGTGGATGACTACGCATGAACGCAGAACAGATGATCGCAATCGCCCTCGCCGGCCTGCTGCCGCTGTCGCTACTGGCGCTGGCGTGGGTGGCCTTGCGCCAGCGGCGCGCGCTGGCCGCGCAGGCCGAGGAGCTGGCCGAGCTGCGCCGGGAACTGGGTGTGCTGCGTTCCGATCTGGCCGGCATGTGCCGGGCATCACGCGGCGCCGGTGATCACCTGCTGCGACTGGAGGCCCGTGTCCACCGTCTGACCGAGCGCCAGAACCAGAGCGAACTGCGTACCGCCAGCGACCGCCCCTACAGCCAGGCCATCGAGCTGGTCCGCCAGGGTGCCGCGGCCGAGGATCTCATCCAGCGCTGCGGCCTCACCCGCGGCGAGGCCGAACTCATCCAGATGTTGCACGGGCTCGCCGAAGCGGGTTGAGCCGTTCGCGGCTTGCGGGAGGAACGCGGGGTACACCGGGTCCGAGGGCGCAGGGCAAAATGCATTTCAAAGACTCTGCGGCCTCTGCGATCAGGCGCCGCAGCCCGGAAAGGTCGGCCAACCTCCCCCCGTGTTACGCTGCGCGCCCCCAGGCTACACTTCGCCTCACGCCTCACGCCTCACGCCTCACGCCTCACGCCTTGGGCTCGCCCGGCCGCCGCCCGGAAAGGTAATAGGCAAAGGCAATGATCTCGGCGACCGCCAGGTAAAGCGCCGGCGGAATCTCCTCTCCCAGATCCAGTTGCGCAAGCGCGGCCACCAGCGGCGGGTTCTCCTGCATGGGCACGCCGTGTTCCCGGGCCAGGCGCATGATCTCCTCGGCGATGGCGCCGGCACCCCTGGCCGTCACCCGCGGGGCCCCCTCACCCCCGTCATAGCGCAGGGCGATGGCCAGCTCGGGCGGCTTGCGCGGCGACTCGTCACTCATGCGTGATCGTCCAGCAGGGGGCCGGCGCCGGCCGGCCCTGCGGGGTCCGGCAGCCGACCTCGGCGACAGGCCAGCGACTCGACGCTGAGGCCGGCTTGTTCCAGGCGCTGCCGCAACAGTGGCAGATGTGCCTCGACCCGCGGCAGCGTGTCGTCCTGCTCGCTCAGGAACAGCGCCATGATGCGATCCTTCCCCTGCAACGTGACCCGGCTCTGCACCGGCCCCAGCCCGGGCAGGTCGAAGGCCAGGGTCACCGTCCAGCTTGGCGCCGCCTGCCGCCGGTTCCCGTTTTCCTGTGTGTCGTCCGCGTCGCGGCTGATGCGCAGCGCCCAGAGATCGATGGCGTCGTCGCGGCGCACCGGCAGTTCGATGAGCCAGTCGGGTGGCTGGGCACGGTCCTGGGGCAGCGAGGCGAGCTGATTCAGCTTCAGTCGTGCCAGCGCCGATTCGACATGGGCCGGCAATTGCTGGCGGAGCTGGCCCGCAAGCTCGGCGGTCAGCGCGCGCAGGGCCACCGAGGCCTGCGGTCGCGGCGGCTGACCCCGCCGCAGCGCGCCGAGCAGGTCGAGCGCCGGATCGGCGCCCGGGCGCAGGCCCGGCGGGGTTGCCGTGGGGGGCGCCGCGCTGGCAGCACCCGATGCCACGGGCGGCGCCGGCGCGGCGGTGGCAATGCCCCGGGCCGCCGTGGCGGGCGCCTGGCCGCCGCCCGCGCGCAGCGCGGCGGCCAGTTTCAGCAGACCCGCCTTGAGATCGCTGCGGGCGGCCTGGGCGGCCTGGGCGGCCTCGTTGCCCCCGGCGGTGGCGTTGCGGGCTGCGGGCTGTTGCGGCGTCGAGGGCGGCTGACGGGGTGCCAGCCGGGCCTCCAGGAAGGGACCGGCGTCGCGGATGGCCTGCCGCAGCCCCTGCGGCGTGCTGACACGTGCCGGGTCCGGCAGGCGCTGGACCAGGTCCCGCAGCAGGCGGGCGGCATCGGTGCCGATCAGGCGCGACAGATCGGGACGCGCGGCCAACTGGGCCAGTGCGCCGAGGGTGGGCGCCAGCGGCCGCTGCTGCGGTAGGATCTGGCGCAGCGCTTCGCGCAGGGTATCGGCGGCACGCACGGTCTCCAGGAGGCGCAACTCCGGCAACCTGCCGGCGCTGAGCACTTCCAGTCGCAGGACCTGGCCGGGTGTCAGTTTCAGTTCGCCGGTACGGGCCTGGACCAGTCGGCCAGCGATCCTGAGCAGGGTCTCGCCTGCCCGTGGTGCCTCGGCGACTACGGCGGAGAGGGTCTGCCCCGGCCGCAGGTTGCCCAGCAGGCTGTCCAGTCGGGGAATGGTCAGCCGGGGCAGACCCTCTCCGCCGTAGTCGCCGAGGCACCACGGGCAGGCGAGACCC
>NZ_JALTON010000009.1 GCF_027000115.1 Thiohalobacter sp.
GAGCGCCAGGTGGCGGTGCTGCGCCAGCAGCGCGACGAGTTGCGCGGCCAGCTCAAGCAGCTGGTCCGCAACGCGCAGAAGAACGAGCAGCTCAACAATCACGTCAACGCCCTGGTGCTGGCGCTGCTGGATGCCGCCTCGCTGGAGGAAGTGCTGCAGATCGTGCAGGGCCGGCTGGCGGCGGACTTCGACGCCGAGGCGGTGGTGGTGCGCCTGTTCCGCACCGATCACCCGGCCATGGCCCGCCTGCCGGAACTGGTGGACTGGAGCGAGCCGGTGCTCGGCGCCTTCGAGAAGGTGATCGCGGGTCGCCGGCCGGTGTGCGGCGCCCTCAAGCCCGGCCAGCTCGATGCCCTGTTCGCCGCCGAGGCCGACGACATCGCCTCCGCGGCGCTGATCCCGCTGGTCGAGAGCGCCACCAGCCGCAAGTGCTACGGCCTGCTGGCCATCGGCAGCCGGGATCGCAACCGTTTCCGCGCCGACATGGGTACCGTGTTCCTCTCCCAGCTCGGCAAGGTCCTGAGCCGGGTGCTGAAGAAACATCTCGAGGCGTGATGCGCGAGGCGGCCCTCCAGCGCCTGCATGCCTTCCTCGACAGTCTGCGCGATCAGCGCAACCTCTCCCCCCTGACGGTGAAGCACTACCGGCGGGATCTCGGGCACTTCGTCGATTTCTGTAACCAGTCCGGCATCGCCGACTGGCACGACGTGGACGCCGAAACGGTGCGCGCACACGTGGCGCAACGCCACCGCCGTGGCCTTGGTGGGCGCAGCCTGCAGCGGGAACTGTCGGCCCTGCGCGCCTTCTTCCGTCATCTGCTGCGCCATGGCGAGGTGGATCACAACCCGGCCGCCGACGTGCAGGCGCCGAAGACGGCTCGCAAGTTGCCCCGGACCCTGGACGTGGAGCAGGTCACGCGGCTGGTGAGCATTCCCGGCGACGATCCCCTGAGCATCCGCGACCGGGCCATCCTCGAGCTGTTCTATTCCTCGGGCCTGCGCCTCGCGGAGCTGGTGGCGCTGGACATGCGCGACGTGGCGGACATGCGTCAGGGACGGGTGCGGGTGACGGGCAAGGGCCGCAAGGTGCGCGAGGTGCCGGTGGGCCGTTGCGCCATCGCGGCGCTGGAAGCCTGGCTGCGGGAGCGGCAGGGTTGGAAGAAGCGGGACGAGGATGCCCTGTTCCTGTCACGCCAGGGCCGGCGCCTGACGCCCCGCTCGGTGCAGGCGCGGGTGCGGCACCATGCCCGTGCGCAGGGCATCGCGGGCGGCGTGTATCCGCACATGCTGCGCCATTCCTTCGCGTCGCACCTGCTGGAGTCGAGTGGCGATCTGCGCGCGGTCCAGGAACTGCTGGGCCATTCCGACATCAGCACCACCCAGATCTACACCCACCTGGATTTCCAGCATCTGGCCCAGGTGTACGATCGGGCCCATCCCCGGGCTCGCAAGCGGGAGAAGGACTCGTGACCGATCCGGTTCGTGTGCGCCAGCTCGATTTCCATTATCAGGACGGCTCGCCGGTGCTGCGGGATCTGTCACTGACCGTTCCCGCCGGCAGCCTGTTCGGCCTGCTCGGCCCAAACGGTGCCGGCAAGACCACGCTGCTGATGCTGATCACCGGCCTGCTGCCGGTACAGACCGGCGTGGTGGAAGTCCTGGGCGAACCGATCCGCGGCCACCATCCGCAGGTTCTGTCCCGCATCGCCCTGGTGCCGCAGGAATATGCCTTCTATCCCCAGCTCACGGCGCTGGAGAACCTGCGTTTCTTCGTGCGCCTGTGTCCGGGCGACGGCACCGAGGCCGAGCG
>NZ_JALTON010000010.1 GCF_027000115.1 Thiohalobacter sp.
CGAACAGGAAGCGATCACGCCAGCGCATGAACGGCTGGGAGTTGACGTTCTCGTCGTCCTTGGTGAAGTCCAGACCACCGCGCAGGCCTTCGTAGCAGGCGCGGCCGTAGTTCTTGGCGGACAGGCCCAGCTTGGGCTTGATGGTGCAGCCGAGCAGCGGACGGCCGTACTTGTCCAGCTTGTCGCGTTCCACCTGGATGCCGTGGGGCGGTCCGGGGTTGGTGGTGACGAACCACAGCGGGAAGCGGATGTCTTCCAGGCGCAGGGCGCGCACGGCCTTGAAGCCGAACACGTTGCCGACGATGGAGGTCATCACGTTGACCACCGAGCCTTCCTCGAACAGGCCCATCGGGTAGGCGATGAAGGCGTAGTAGCACTCGTCGTCACCGGGCACGTCCTCGATGGCATAGGCGCGGCCCTTGTAGTAGTCGAGATCGGTCAGCAGGTCGGTCCAGACCGTGGTCCAGGTGCCGGTCGAGGATTCCGCTGCAACGGCGGCGGCCGCTTCTTCCCGGGGTACGCCCGGCTGGGGCGTGATCTTGAATACGGCCAGCAGGTCGCTGTCCTTCGGCTGGTAATCGGGTTCCCAGTAGGTTTCGCGGTACTCTTTAACGCCCGCTTGATAGGTCTTTTCTGCCATTGAAGCATCCTCGCAGTTGGGTTGTAATCCGTGGGAACGCGGCCCGTGGCCGCGTTCCCGCTCCAATCCGCCGACCTGCGGCGGAGGGTGCGAAAAACTATAGTGCTCCACTTGGTAAAATAAAAATTAATAGTTGTTATGATTTGGATTTACAAAAGTAAATGAAGGAGCGCCCGTGCATCTGACCCTGCAACAACTCCGCCTCTTTCAGTCGGTGGTTCGCAATGGCAGCTTCACCCGCGCCGCCGAGGAGATGCACCTGACCCAGCCGGCGGTGTCGATCCAGATCAGGCGGCTGGAGGATCAGGCCGGCACACCCCTGCTGGAACAGGTCGGCAAGAAGATCTTCCCCACCGCCGCCGGCAAGACGGTGTTCGCCGCCGCCGGTGATGTGCTGGCGCGCCTGGCCGAGCTGGACAACGAGATCGAGATCCTCAAGGGCGAGGTGCGGGGACCACTGCAGATCGCCGTGGTCACCACCGGCAAGTACTTCATGCCGCATCTGCTGGGTCAGTTCCTGCAACAGCATCCGGGGGTCGAGCCCCACCTGAAGTTCACCAACCGCGAACGGGTGATGGAACGGCTGTTGGCCAACGAGGACGACTTCGTGGTCATGGGCCAGGTCCCCGACGACGATCGGTTGGTGAGCTATCCGTTTCTCGAGAACATCCTGGGTTTCGTCGCCCCGCCCGATCACCCCCTGGCCGAACGCAAGTGCCTGAGACTCGAGGAAGTGATACAGGAGCGCTTCATCGCCCGCGAGCCCGGCTCCGGCACGCGCCAGGTCATCGAACGCCTGCTGGCCGAGCAGGGACTGTCTGCCGAGCCCTACATGGAGCTGGGCAGCGCCGAGGCCATCAAGCAGGCGGTTCTGGCGGGCATCGGGGTCGCCGTGCTGTCGCTGCACAGCGTGCGCCTGGAGCAGGCGGCCGGCAAGCTGGTGGTGCTGGGCGTGGAGGGTTTTCCCATCAAGCGGCGCTGGTATGCCGTGCACCAGAAGGGCAAGCGCCTGTCACTGGTGGCACAGACCTTTCTCGATTTCATTCTGACCGAGAGCCATCAGGTGCTGGACGAGGAGGACGGCCATGG
>NZ_JALTON010000011.1 GCF_027000115.1 Thiohalobacter sp.
AGATCGCGGATCAGATCGCGGATCTCGCGGATCTGGATGGGGTCGAGGCCCACGGTCGGCTCGTCGAGCACCACCACCGCCGGCGTGTGGATGATGGCCTGGGCGATGCCCACCCGCTGCTGGTAGCCCTTGGACAGGTTGGCGATCAGGCGCCGGCCGACGGCCTCGAGGCCGCAGCGATCCTTGGCGCGGCGCACGGCGGCGTCCACCTTGTCGCGCCGGATGCGGTTGAGGCGGGCGCAGAAGCGCAGGTATTCGTCCACCGTCAGTTCGCGGTACAGGGGTGGCTGTTCGGGCAGGAAGCCGATTTCGGCCTTGGCGGCCTTCGGCTGCTCGAGCAGATCGATGCCGTTGATGGTGATGCGCCCCTCGGTCGGCGCCAGGTTGCCGGTGATGATCTGCATGGTGGTGGACTTGCCGGCGCCGTTGGGGCCGAGGAAACCCAGCACTTCGCCCTTTTGCAGCGCGAAGCTCACATCCTGGACCGCGAGCAGATGACCGTAGGCACGGGAGAGATGATGTACACTTACCAGAGGGCTATCCATCATTGGCGTCCTGTTCTCCGGAAAGTTGCAGGCAGGTGGCGACCGGGTCCGGGTGGTCGCCGCAGGAATTATATGAATTATCCATTGTGTGACAAGTACGGGTTCGACGAAATCGGACGCCAGCGCCGCATCAAGCTGCTGGGCCTGTCCCGGTCCGATCACCGGCTGGCCGGCCAGTTGCACGCCCGGGTGATCACCCCCTTCGGGGCGCGCATCATCGACGATTTCTACGATTACCTGGTGTCCATGCCGGAAACCGCATGGTTTCTCGACGGCGGCCGCAAGGTGCCGCAGCTCAAGGTCACCCACGCCGACTATCTCGATACCCTCGGCATCGGTTTCGACAGCCCGGACTACTTCGAGTCCCGTTTGCGTGCCGGCATTGCCCACGCGCGCATCGGTCTGCCCCTGAGCCTCTATCTGGCCGCCTATCGCCTGCTCGAGGACCTGATCCTGGACCGTTTTTCGCCCGAATTGTTCCGCATTCCGGAAGAAGGCATGGCGCTGGTGCGCCTGCTGGGGCGGGTCATCAAGCTGGACATCAGTCTGGCCATCGAAGTCTATCACCAGTCGCAGATCCAGGACTGGATCCGTTCCGTGCATTCACTGGCCGACGAAAAGGAAGAACTCTCCCAGCAGATCCGGACAGACGCCCTGACCGAGGTTTCCAGCCGTCGCCATCTGGAAGACGTGCTCGCGCGGGAAATCCGGCAGGCACGAGCGAAGACGCGACCGTTGTCGGTGGCCATCGCGGATCTGGACCACTTCAAGCACATCAACGACGAATACGGGCATCTGATCGGGGATCAGGTCCTGCGGGAGGTCGGTCATCGTCTGGCGGCGGTGGTGCGTGAAAGGGACACCGTTGGTCGCTTCGGTGGCGAGGAGTTTCTGTTCATCCTGCCCGCCAGCGACCTCGAGATGGCCACCCAGGTCGGCGAGCGGATTCGCCGGCAACTGGCCAATGACCCGGTGGTTCTGGAAGGACGGAACATCCCCCTGACCATCAGCGTGGGCGTTGCAACCCTGAACGAGAACGACGATGCCGAATCCCTGCTGGAGCGGGCCGACGAAGCCCTCTATGCGGCCAAGCAGGGCGGACGGAACC
>NZ_JALTON010000012.1 GCF_027000115.1 Thiohalobacter sp.
TTGGGCGGCCTCGGCAGGTCGAAGTCCTTCTTCCAGTACGCGTTTCACCAGCAGGGCTCGACCGTGGACGGTTAATCGGGCATTTTTATGGCTGTTCATTCGGGGTCCTCGAAGCATTGGTTTGGGTTGCACCTCCAATTCTCCGGGTAAACCCCGAGTGAACAACCTACTGGAAGATCACAGCTAGCCCGCATGTTGTACCAGGGCCGCAGCAGGATGCGGGCGGGCGCAAGTTGTCCTCAGGGCCATGGGCAAGAACTCCGGTTCATTGCCCGCCAACACAACAGGTTGCCTGCCGCCCGTTTCCGCCCTGGTGCGATATGCGGGCTAGTGCTGGCAGCGCGGACAGTAGACGGTGCTGCGCTGGGCGATGCGGATCTCGCGCAGGGCGTGGCCGCAGCGCGGGCAGGGCTGGCCACCGCGGCCGTAGACCGCGAGTGTCTGGCGGAAATAGCCTGGTCGGCCATCGGAACCGACGAAGTCGCGCAGGCTGGTGCCGCCCTGGGCGATGGCCTCGGCCAGCACCTCGCGGATGGCCTGGGCAAGGCGGTCGCAACGGGTCCGGCCGATGCGCCCCGCGGCCCGCGCCGGGTGGATGCCGGCCCGGAACAGGGCCTCGTTGGCGTAGATGTTGCCCACCCCCACCACCACATGGCTGTCCATGATGAAGGCCTTGACCGGGGTCCGCCGCCCGCGTGAGCGGGCATGGAGCAGGGCGCCGTCGAACTCCGGCCCCAGTGGCTCCGGCCCGAGCCCGGCCAGCAGCCGGTGGCGGGCCGGGTCGCGCCGGGTCCAGAGCAGGGCGCCGAAGCGGCGGGGGTCGGTGAGTCGCAGGCAGCGCCCGTCCTCCAGCACCAGGTCCACATGGTCATGGGGGCCCGCCGGGGTGTCGGCCGGCAGGAGCCGCAGCGAGCCGGACATGCCCAGATGCAGGATGGCGGTGCCCGCCGGCGTGCGGATGAGCAGGTACTTGGCGCGGCGCTCGACCGCGGTCACCGGCTGGCCTGGCAGTTCGCGCTCCAGTGCCTTCGGGATGGCCCAGCGCAGCCGCCGCTGGCGGACGATCACTGACGTGATGTGTCGGCCGGCCAGGTGGGGCGCGATGCCGCGGCGGGTGGTTTCGACTTCGGGAAGTTCGGGCATGGTTATCCGGACGACCGGGGGCAATATGCGGGATAGGGGGTCAGAGGCGGCGGCTCCTGCTATCCTTGGCCGCCTTCACAGAAACACGCGATTGGAGCAGACATGGAACGAGAAGTCGATGTTGCCATCATCGGCGCGGGCAGCGCCGGGCTGACGGCCTGGTCGCAGGTGCGCCGCCGGACCGACAACTGGGTGCTCATCGACGGCGGTGAGCTGGGCACCACCTGCGCCCGGGTCGGCTGCATGCCGTCCAAGGCACTGATCCAGATCGCCGAGGACATGGCGCGCCGCGAGGTGCTGGCCAAGGAGGGCATCGAGGGCGGCGAGGCGCTGCGGGTGGACCGGGCGGCGGCCATGGAGCGGGTCGAGGACCTGCGCGACCTGTTCGTCGACCAGGTGCTGGCGACCAGCATCGACGAGCTTTCGCCGGAGCAGTTCATCGAGTCCCATGCCCGTTTTGTTTCGCCCACCGAGCTGGAGGTCGAGGGCGGGCGGGTGCGCGCCCGCCGCGTGATCATTGCCACCGGCTCGCGGCCGCTGGTGCCCGCGCCCTGGCAGGCCTTCGGCGACCGGGTGCTGACCACCGACGATTTCTTCGAGCTCGACGGCCTGCCCGACCGCATGGCGGTGATCGGCCTGGGCGTGATCGGCCTGGAGCTGGGCCAGGCGCTGGCGCGGCTCGGCATCGAGGTCACCGGTTTCGATCTGGCCGGGACCATCGGCGGGCTCACCGACCCGGTGGTGGCCGCCGAGGCGGCGGAGGTGATCGGCAAGGAGTTCCCGCTGCACCTGGGCCGGGCGGCCGAGGTGACCGAGGCCGGAGACGGCGCCCTGCGGGTGAGTAACGGCGAGGTCGAGGTCACGGTGGACAAGGTGCTGGTGGCCATCGGCCGCACGCCCAATGTCGAGTCCCTGGGCCTGGAGAACCTGGGTTGTGCGCTGGACGATCGCGGCATCCCGCTGTTCGATCCGCACACCCTGCAGGTGGGCGATCTGCCGGTGTTCATTGCCGGCGACGTCACCGGGACCCGGCCCATCCTGCACGAGGCCAACCACGAGGGCCGCATCGCGGGCTACAACGCCTGTGCCGAGCGGCCGCGGCGCTTTGCGCGCAAGACGCCCTTCACCATCGTGTTCTCCGATCCCAACATCGTCGAGGTGGGCGCATCGCTCGCCGAACTGGAGGGCGAGGACATCGTCATCGGCGAGGGCAGCTTCCGGCCGCTGGGCCGCGCCCTGATCATGGCCAAGAACAAGGGGCGGCTGCGGCTGTACCTGCGCCGGCGCGACGGACGCCTGCTCGGTGCCAACGTCTTCGCGCCCAAGGGCGAGCATCTCGGCCATTTGCTGGCCTGGTGTATCGAGCGCGGCAGCACCTTGCGCGAACTGCTGCAGATGCCCTTCTACCATCCCACGCTGGAGGAGGGGCTGCAGTCGGCGCTGAACAGCCTCAAGGCTGAGCTGGACCTGGGGGTGGACTATCCGCCGGAGCTGACGCCGCTGGACTGACGTCGCCGTCCCGGTCGGCGTGCTCCGGCTGCGGCAGTGTCAGCAGTTCGCCGGCCGTCGCCTCGCTGAGGCGGTACGCCAGGCCCAGCGCGGGGCGCAGCAGCGCCGTCCCCTCGTCGTCGCGGCGGATCAGGAAGCGGATGCCTTCGCCGCTTGCGGTACGCAGTTGTACGGCCTCGCCCGCGTCCGCCGTGTCCTCCACCGATCGCACCCAGAGTGCCCGTGCCTCCTCCCAGGCGGTCACGAACTGCTGGATGTCGTCGGCGGACAGTGCCGGTCGCGGCGGGTCGAGCTGCCAGTGGCCCTGCGCGTCGCGTTCCAGTCGCTGCCCCGGCAGGATGATGGCCGACAGCCGGGTGCCCGGCGGCAGCAGGCGGCGGCTGGCGAGCTGGGCGCGACTGGCCCGCAGCAGCGGGCCGTAGCGGTCGTCGATGAGATGGATGCGCTGCCCCACCTGCAGGTAGCGCAGGCCTTCCAGCGGTTCGGTGGCGCCGAAGCGGAAGGGCTGGCCGTCGAACTCGATGACCGCCACCGGCGGCTCCAGCCCCACGGCCTGCGTATCCAGGTCGCTCAGGTCATAGCTGCGCACGGCGACTTCCGCGAGCAGGCCGAGCAGGGTGTCGACCTGGAAGCGGTCCGCCGGCACGGGCGGGTCGCCCGCCAGCCGCCAGTGGTCGCCCTCGCGCTCGAGCACCCGTGTCTGGTCGTCGTGGCGGATGCGGATCTGCTGCACCTTCGCTGCATCCAGGGTGCTGATGCGCGTCGGCGGCGGCTGTTCCAGCCCCGGCCGCAGCCAGGCCAGCACGCCGAGCACGGCCACCACCAGCAGCAGGAACAGATTGAGACGGTTGCGACGCATGCCGGCCCTCTCAGCGCTTGCGCCGGCGCAGCCAGATCGCCAGCCCGGTCACCAGCAGCAGCGCAGGCAGCACGAACAGGAAGCCGATGCCGATCACGCCCTGCGCGGTGCGGCCCAGTTCCAGGGTCTGGTCCGGGGCGGAGCGGGCGCGGATGCTGATGAAGGCGTCCTCCCCGGCCAGCCAGTGCACGATGTTGAGCCCCAGGTCCAGGTTGCCGCCGTTGCCGAGGAAGGCATTGGACAGGAAGTCTCCGTCGCCGACGACCACCACCCGCTGGCTGCGCGGGCTGCCTTCGTCGGTACCCTCGGCGTCCAGGCTGCGGGTGAAGGCCAGGCCCAGGTCCAGCGGGCCGGGCCGCTCGTCGGTGTCGGGGTCGTAGCGCAGTTCGGGCGCGTCCAGCGGGCCGGTCTCGGTCCAGGTGCGGGGCAGGGTGGTGAGGAAGGACTCGGCCTGCCAGATGTCGCCGCGCTCGCTTTCCAGCGCGGCGGCATGCGGGAACAGGGTCAGGACATCGAGGTCGCGGGTGATGGCATGGGCCGGGTACTCCGGCACCAGCACGAAGTCGGGATTCTGGATGCCGAACAGCCGGGTGGTGGGGTCGACGATGACGCCCGGCAGGAACTGGATGCCGAGCAGGTCGGCGAGGTTGTCCAGTCCGTGGCTGTCGCCCGGTTCGGCCAGCCACAGCAGGTTGCCGCCCTGCTCGACGTAATGGCGGATGCGGCGGGCCTCCCCCGGCAACAGCGCGACCTGCGGCCCCGCGATCACCAGCACGCCGACGTTGTGCGGGATCTCCGGGGTCTGCGCCAGATTCAGGGTCTGCACCTTCAGGCCCTGGCCCTCCAGGGTGCGGCCGAATTCGCCCAGGTCGTGGTTGGCCTGGCCCTGCGGATCGCGCTCGCCATGGCCGGAGAGGAAGGCAATCCAGCGCTCGCCCTGGCGCGCCACCCGCATCAGCGCGTTGGTCAGTGCCTGCTCGCTCAGTTCCTGCACCCGTTCGCTGCGGCCCTGGTAGGCGACCCGCAGTTCGCCGTCGTGGGTGATGCCGAGTTCGCGCACCCGCTCGGGTTCGGCGTCCGGATTGACGAAATGCAGTTCGATGTCGGGTTTCTCGCGCCGGTAGCGGTCGACCAGGTCGCGGATCTGGGCGCGCAGGGTTTCGTTCTCGCGGGCGAAGGCGGTGATGATCACCGACCCCTCCAGCCGCGCCAGCAGCCGCGCGCTTTCCTGTGACAGGCTGTTGCGGGCATTGGCGGTCCAGTCGGCCTGGATGACGTACTGGTTGGACAGCCAGGCGGCGAGCCCGACCGCGGCCAGCAGCAGCAGGGTGGTCAGGTAGCGCTGCAGGCGCAGGGTGCGGCGGGTGCGCGGGTTGACGTCCATGGCGGATCCTCAGTGCGGCAGCCGCTGCGCATCGAGGCGCTGCACGGTGAGTGCCAGGAAGGTGACGACGAACAGCAGGTAGTAGGCCACGTCGGCGCTGTCGAACAGGCCCTTCAACAGCGATTCGTAGTGGCGCAGGATCGACAGCCAGGCCAGCAGCTCGCTGGCCTGGGCGCCGGTGTTGCCGGCCCAGTCGATGATCCACAGCAACAGCAGCAGGCCGAAACTGCTGATCGCGGCGATGGTCGGCTGTTCGGTGAGGCTGGACATGAACAGGCCGGCGGCGGTGAAGGCCGCCACCAGCAGCACCAGACCCAGCAGGCCCGAGGCCAGCTTGCCCCAGTCCAGCGTGGTGCCCACTGCCAGTGACAGCGGCATCAGCGTGACCAGGCCGACCAGGATCAGGAAGAAGCCAAGCAGGCCGAGATACTTGCCGAGCACGATCTCGCTCATCGAGACGGGTGCGGAGAACAGCAGGGTGAGGGTACGGGTACGGCGTTCCTCGGCCAGGCTGCGCATGGTGATGAGCGGCGCGACCAGCAGCAGCACCACGGCGGTATTGCCGAACAGGGGCGCGACCACGATGTCGGTCACGCCCGGGGCGCCATCCACGGCGGCCAGCCGCGGCGCCAGCATGAGAAAGGTGTCGATCTGCACCAGGAACAGGTAGGCGAGCAGGAAGGTCACCACGGCCAGGACCGACCAGGCCAGCGGCGACAGGAACAGGCTGCGCAGTTCACGTCCGGCCAGGGTGAGGATCATCAGGCGGCCTCCCCGGCGGCGAGATCCTGGGTGGTGAGTTCGACGAAGATCTGCTCGAGGGTGCGGCGCTCCGGAATCAGCGCCTCCAGCCCCCAGCGGCGCACGACCGCGGTTTCGGCAATGGCCGGTGCCGGGTTCTCGCCCTCGAAGCGCAGGCGGAAGCGGTGATCGTCGAGGCATTCCACGTTGGTGATTCCGGGCAGCCCCGCCAGTTCGTCGATGGCAGGCGGGTTGTGCAGGCCCAGGATGAGCTGGCGCGCGTGCAGGTGGCTCTCCAGTCCGCTCATGGTGTCGGCGAACACCAGCCGCCCCTGGTGGATGATCTGCACCCGGTTGCAGGTGCCCTGCACCTCGGGAAGGATGTGGGTGGAAAGGATGATGCCGTGGTCCTCGCCCAGTTCGCGGATCAGGGTTCGGATCTCCCGGATCTGGATGGGGTCCAGGCCGACCGTGGGTTCGTCGAGAATCACCACGGCCGGGTTGTGCAGGATGGCCTGGGCGATGCCCACCCGCTGCTGGTAACCCTTCGACAGGTTGCCGATCAGGCGCCGGCCGACCGCACCGAGTCCGCAGCGGTCCTTGGCGCGCGCCACGGCCTCGGCGGTGCGGCGGCGCGGCACGCGGTTGAGCCGGGCGCAGAAGCCCAGGTATTCGTCCACCGTGAGTTCGCGGTACAACGGCGGCTGTTCGGGCAGGTAGCCCAACGACTGCCTGGCCGGACGGGGTTCGTCCAGCAGGTCGTGGCCGGCGATCTCGACCCGCCCGGCGCTGGGGGCCAGGTTGCCGGTGAGCATCTGCATGGTGCTGGACTTGCCGGCACCGTTGGGTCCGAGAAAGCCCAGCACGTCGCCCTTGGCCAGTTCGAAGCTGACATCGTGCACCGCGCAGTGGGGACCATAGTAACGGTACAGGTGTTGCGCCCGGATCAGGATTTCCTTGTCCATATGCATTATGCTCTGTCGCAGACGCAGCTTGCGTGGCCCTATTCTAAACCAAGCGCATGCCGGAAAAAGCCCCTCCCCCGGTCCCACGGACCCGCTACTGCGAGACCTTCGGTTTCGACCGGCACTGGCGCGAGACGCGCCTGCGCCTTCTTGGTCTGTCCGCCGACGATCATGTGCTGGGCGAGATGTTGCAGACGCGCGTGCTCCATGCCCATGCGGCGCGCATTGTCGAGCGTTTCTACGATCACCTCCTTTCCCAGGGCGAGACCCGCGCGCTACTCAACGGTTTCGACCTCGAGCGGCTCAAGCACACCCAGACCGGCTACCTGCGCAGCTTCGGTGTTCGTTTCGACGAGCTGGATTATTTCGAGGAACGCATGCGAGTCGGACTGGTCCATGCATGGGTGCAGGTGCCCCTGTCGGTCTATGTGGCCGCCCACGCCTTTCTGGTACGGCACATGCTGGAGCAGGTCGAGGCCCATGTGGCCGATCGGGCGCTTTGCCACCGGCTGTCTGAGTTCGTGATCAAGGTTGCGGCGCTGGACGTGGGGCTGGCCGGCGAGATGTATCACCAGGCGCAGGTGCGCGAGCTGGAGGGTTCGCTGGAAGCGCTCATGGAAAGCCAGCAGCGGCTGCAGCGGCGTGCCGCCACCGACGAGCTCACCGGCATGCTGAACCGGGGCGCACTGTTCGAGGCGCTGCGACAGGCCATGGACAGCGCTCGCCGCAAGGGCCAGCCACTGGCGCTGATCATGGCCGACCTGGATCACTTCAAGGCGGTGAACGACAGCTATGGCCACCGGGTCGGTGACCGGGTGCTGCGCGACGTCGGCCAGCGCATCAAGTCCGGCCTGCGCGGGTTCGATGTCGTCGGGCGTTATGGCGGCGAGGAATTCATGGCCATCCTCTCGGGCACGCCCCTGGAGACGGCTGCCCTGATCGCCGAGCGTGTCCGCCGCCGGGTAGGGGAGGCGCCGCTGAACCTTGCCGGCCTGAAGCTGAATGTTACCCTCAGCCAGGGCGTGGCCGAGCTGCACGCGGACGATACCCCGGAGCGTTTCATCGAGCGCGCCGACCAGACCCTGTACCGTGCCAAGGCCGAAGGGCGTAACTGTGTGCGGCTGGAGACCGAGCTCGGCGACGACCATGCTGCTGGGCGTTGATACCGGAGGCACCTTCACCGACTTCGTGCTCTACGCAGACGGCGCGTTGCGGGTGCACAAGGTGCTGTCGACGCCCGAGGCGCCGGAGCAGGCGATTCTGACCGGCATCCGCGCGCTGGGGCTGGACCCGGCGCGGCTGTCGGTGGTGCACGGCTCCACGGTGGCGACCAATGCCGTGCTCGAACGCAAGGGCGTGTCCACCGCCTACGTCACCAACCGCGGCCTGGCCGACCTGCTCAGCCTCGGGCGTCAGACCCGTCCCGACCTTTACGATCTGGAACCCGCCCTGCCGCCTCCGCCGGTGCCGCCCGGGCTCTGCCACGAGACCGGTGGCCGGCTGGATGCAAGCGGCGAGACGGTCGAGGTGCTGACCGGGACCGACCTCGATGCCCTCTGTGCGTGGCTGGATACGGTGCGGCCGCGGGCGGTGGCGGTCAATCTGCTGTTCAGCTATGTCGACGACCGCTTCGAGCAGGCGATTGCCGAGCGGCTGGCCGGCCGCGACGACCTGTTCGTGTCGGCGGGCTCGTCGGTGCTGCCCGAGTACGGCGAGTACGAGCGCGGCATGGCGGCCTTTCTCAACGCCTACGTGGGGCCGCTGGTGCAGGGCTATCTGGACCGGCTGGCCGGGGCGCTGGCACCGGCGCCGGTGGCGGTGATGCAGAGTTCCGGGGAGACGGTGGCGGCCGATCAGGCCGGGCGGCATGCCGTGAACCTGCTGCTGTCGGGGCCGGCCGGCGGCCTGCAGGGCGCGCGTCATGTGGCCGGGCTGGGCGGCTGCGAGCGCCTGCTGAGTTTCGACATGGGCGGCACCTCCACCGACGTGGCGCTGCTCGACGGCGGCGTGCGCCTGACCCGCGACGGACAGATCGGCGGCTGGCCGGTGGCCGTGCCCATGGTGGACATGCACACCATCGGCGCCGGCGGCGGCTCCATTGCGCGGGTCGATGCCGGTGGCCTGCTGCAGGTGGGACCGGAGTCGGCGGGGGCCGATCCGGGACCGGCCTGCTATGGCCGGGGCGGCATGACGGCGACGGTCACCGATGCCAACCTGGTGCTGGGGCGGCTGCGGCCCGACGCCTTTCTCGGCGGCGACATGCCGCTGGATGTCGCCGCCGCCGAGCGGGCCGTCGACACCGTCGCCGCCGCTCTGGGCATGGACCGCGTGGACGCGGCGCTGGGCATCGTCAGCCTTGCCAACGAGCACATGGCCCGGGCCCTGCGGGTGATCTCGGTCCAGCGCGGGCTGGACCCGCGGGACTTCACGCTGGTGTCCTTCGGTGGCGCGGGTGGCCTGCACGTGTGCGCGCTGGCCGAGGCCCTGCACATGCACCGCGCGCTGGTGCCGGTCCATGCCGGGGTGTTGTCGGCCCTGGGCATGCTGGCCGCGCCCCGCGGCCGGCAGCGTTCGCGCACCCTGGCGCAGCCGCTGGACGAGATTGCGGTCGCGGAGGTCGAAGCGGCCTTCGCGGAACTGGCCGGGCAGGCCCGCGCCGAACTCGAGGCCGAAGGCGTGGCGGCCGCCGACATCCGCGAACAGCGTTCGGTGGACCTGCGCTACCGTGGCCAGTCATACAGCCTCAACCTGCCGTGGAGCGGACTCGAGGAGCTGGCCGAGGCTTTCCATGAACTGCATGCACAACGCTACGGCCACCGGCTGGAGGCGCCGGTGGAGCTGGTCAATGTCCGTCTGGGTCTGCAGGGGCCGGTGCCGGCGCTGCCGCTGGCCGGGCCGGCTGGTGGTGCGCCGACCGGCGACAGGGTCGTCCGCCTGCCGGACACGGGGGTGGAAGCGCGGGTGCTGGAACGCGCGGCGCTGGGGGTCGGCACCCGCATCAGCGGACCGGCGCTGATCGTCGAGCGGGTGTCGACCACCTTCCTGGCCCCTGGCTGGGCGGCGACGGTCGATGCCGTGGGCAATCTGCAACTGCAGCGGGTCGAGCCCGCATAGCCCGAATATTGAACCAGGGGTTGCGGATGATGGCCCGGTCTCAGTTGCCGCCGACGGCGAGGGCGCGGGTCACTTCGTCAGCCCAGCGGGCGGCCTCGAGGTAGGTCTCGGTGATCTCGGCGGGCGGCAGCTTGCCACAGCGCACCTGCGCCCACTCGGCCCGCTCGTAGGCCAGCACGCAGTCGAGGGCCGCGCCGTAGGGGCCCTGGCGTTCCAGCAGGGCGCGGCGTACGTCCTCGGACAGGGGCAGTGCCTCCAGTACCGATTCCAGGGGGGCTTCCAGCAGGGCCTCCAGGGCCGAGAACAGGCCGACCGTGAAGTAGGTGTCGGCGTGCGGCTGGCCGGTGCGCTCGGCGAGCAGCTGGCACATGCGCGCGCGCAGCATGGCGGTCGTCATCAGCTCGTGGGGCCTGTCCTCGACGCCGGCGAACACCAGCAGCGTGGCCCAGGTCTTGATGGCCTGGTTGCCCAGATAGATCACCGCCTGACGGATGGACTCCACCGTCTTGGGCAGGGCGAAGAAGGCGGAGTTGATGTAGCGCAACAGCTTGTAGGACAGGCCGACGTCCTGGCCGATCAGGGTTTCCAATTCGGCCGCGCCCACCTCCGGGTCCTGCAGTCGCGCCAGCAGCCGTACCGTGGCCAGGCCGTTGGGCGGGATCTCGCGGCCCTGGATGATATTGGGGCGGGACAGGAAGTAGCCCTGGAAATAGTCGAAGCCCAGCGCCTTGCACTGCTCGAACTCGTCCCGGGTCTCGATCTTTTCCGCCAGCAGCCGGGCGGGGTAGCCGCGCAGGGCCGCGACGTGTTCCTCGAGCTGGCCGTCCTCCAGCGCCATCAGGTCGATCTTGATCAGGTCGGCGAGCTCGACCAGGGGCCGGAGGCGTTCGTGGAAGAGGAAGTCGTCGAGCGC
This sequence comes from Thiohalobacter sp., assembly GCF_027000115.1. Taxonomy (NCBI): domain Bacteria; kingdom Pseudomonadati; phylum Pseudomonadota; class Gammaproteobacteria; order Thiohalobacterales; family Thiohalobacteraceae; genus Thiohalobacter; species Thiohalobacter sp. Next base: position 10,629 of record NZ_JALTON010000012.1, read on the forward strand.
GATCAGGAAGCCCTCCTGTCTCAGGCGCCCGACCGCCGCGAGCACCTCGTCGTCGGGTTCGATGTCTTCCAGTATCTCCAGCACGACCCGGTCACGGGGGAAATTGAGCGGCCAGTCGCTGACCAGAAAATCGCGGGTGAGGTTGAGAAAGGCGCGGCGCGGCCCCACTATCTCGTCAAGGCCCAGCTCGATGAAGGTGTTGGCGATCACGCGCGAAGTGGCCTGGTCGCCGTCGATCTCCCCCGCCGCATTGGTCTCGCCGGCACGGAACAGCAGCTCGTAGGCATAGACCTCCAGATCCCGGTCGAAGATCGGCTGACGTCCCAGGTAGATGTTTTGCATGGGGAAACTGGCTCCGGCCGGTACACCCGGTCTCTGCGGGGACTATCGGCCGGCAGCGGCGTGTGCTGAAGCCGCGGCGACCGACAATTCTTTACTGCATCCCGGCGCAAAGCAGCCGATAATAGGGGTGCAAGACGTGGCCCCCTTCGGGGCCGGATCCATTACCAGCAGGTGTTCCTTCATGTTCGATTCCATCCTTGATTTCCTGTCCCACGGGTTCCTTCCGCTGCCCTGGTGGGGTTACGTACTGGTGGCGCTGGGCCTGACCCATGTGACCATCGCCGCGGTGACCATCTATCTGCACCGCCATCAGGCGCACCGGGCGCTGAAGCTCAGCCCGGTGGTCGCACACTTCTTCCGCTTCTGGCTGTGGCTGACCACCGGCATGGTCACCGCCGAGTGGGTGGCCATCCACCGCAAGCATCATGCGAAGTGCGAGACCGAGGATGACCCGCACAGCCCGGTCATCAAGGGCATACATACCGTACTCTGGCGCGGCGCGGAACTCTACCGTGACGAGGCCGGCAATGCCGAGACCCTGCGCCGCTTCAGCCAGGGCACGCCCGACGACTGGCTGGAGAACCACCTCTATCGCCGGCATCCGACCCTTGGCATCGCCCTCATGCTGGGGCTGGACCTGGCCCTGTTCGGGGTCGCCGGTCTGGCGATCTGGGCGGTGCAGATGGTCTGGATCCCCTTCTGGGCCGCGGGCGTCATCAATGGTCTCGGCCACTGGTGGGGCTATCGCAACTTCGAGAGCCCGGACTGCGCCACCAACATCTCGCCCTGGGGCATCCTCATCGGCGGCGAGGAATTGCACAACAACCACCACGCCTTTCCGGGCTCGGCGCGACTGTCGAGCAAGTGGTGGGAGTTCGATATCGGCTGGTTCTACATCCGGGTTCTGGAGATCCTGGGGCTGGCGCGGGTGGACAAGGTCGCGCGGGCGCCGGTGCTGGATGCCAGTCGTACCGAGGTCGACGGCGATACCCTGCGTGCCCTGATCCGCCACCGCCTGCATGTGATGGCCGGCTACGCCCGCGAGGTGATGCTGCCGGTGTTGCGCGAGGAATGGCAGTGTGCCGGCGGTCGCTGCCGGCAGAGTTTCCGCCAGGCCCGGCGCCTGCTGCTGCGCGATCCCGGCCGGGTCGATGGCGAGGGCGAGGGCATGCTGGCGCGTCTGCTGGCGCGCCATGAGCGAATCAAGACCGTCTACAGCTTCCGCCAGCGCCTGACCGAGCTGTGGACCAGTCACGGCCGGTCGCAGGAAGAGCTGCTGGCCGCGCTGAAGGACTGGTGCCGGCAGGCCGAGGCCACCGGGATCCGCGCCCTGGCCGAGTTCGCCCGGCGCCTGCCGGCCTACCGGGCGCAACCGGCCTGAGCCGAAGGCCGGCCAACCAAACAAAAACCCGGCCTTGGCCGGGTTTTTGTTTGCCTGTATCGAAAGCCGGGGTTACTTGATCTTGGCTTCCTTGTAGATCACGTGCTTGCGCACCACCGGATCGTACTTGCGCATCTGCATCTTGTCCGGCGTGTTGCGCTTGTTCTTGGTGGTGGTGTAGAAGTGACCGGTTCCGGCACTCGACACCAGCTTGATCTTTTCGCGTACTGCCTTGGCCATGGCTGTTCTCCCGTCAGACCTTTTCGCCACGGGCGCGCAGGTCGGCGAGGACCGCGTCGATGCCCTTCTTGTCGATGATGCGCATGCCCTTGCCGGAGACACGCAGCCGAACCCAGCGCTGCTCGCTCTCCACCCAGAACCGGTGGGTGTGCAGATTGGGCAGGAAGCGACGCTTGGTCTTGTTGTTGGCGTGGGAAACGTTGTTGCCGGAGATCGGCCGCTTCCCGGTGACCTGACAGACTTTCGACATGGCTTGAATCCTTGGTTCTGGGCCGGGTCCGGAAGAAAGAGCCGCGCATTATGTCAGAAGGCGCCGGGGCAGGCAAGGGCGCCCGGACCGGCGGCCGGCAGCCCTACAGCAGCCCCCGCTCGGCGAAGGAAACCGTCTCCCCGTCACCGATAACTATATGATCCAGCAGCCGGATGTTGACCAGCCCCAGGGCCTCGCGCAGGCGCTCGGTGATGGCCCGGTCGGCGGCGCTGGGCTCGGCCACGCCCGAGGGGTGGTTGTGGGCGAGAATGACGGCGGCGGCATGGCGGTCCAGCGCCAGCCGCACCACCTCGCGCGGGTGTACCTGGGCGCGGTCCAGGGTGCCGCGGAACAGCTCCTCGTAGTGCAGCACCCGGTGCCGGTTGTCGAGCAGCAGGCAGGCAAAGACCTCGACGGGATAGTCGCGCATGCGCGCGCTGAGATAGCGGCGGGTATCGTCGGGGTTGGCCAGGGCATCGCCGCGGTCGAGGCGCTCGCGCAGGTGGCGGCGGCCGATCTCCAGCGCCGCCTGCAGCTGCACGTACTTGGCCAGGCCGAGACCCTGGCCGGCGCAGAAGCGTTCCGGCGGCAGGTCCAGCAGGGCGCGCAGGCTGCCATGCTCGCGCAACAGGTCGCGCGCCAGGTCGAGCGCGCTGCGGCCCGGCACGCCGGTGCGCAGGAAGATGGCCAGCAGTTCGCTGTCGGAAAGGGCGTCTGCGCCCTGGCGCAACAGCTTTTCGCGCGGCCGGTCGGCTTCCGGCCACTGGTGGATGGGCATCCCCGTCGACCTCCCTGTCGTGGTTGCGGGGCGCAGTTTACCGAAAACGCCGGCGAACGCCAGGCCCTTGATCTCTGGTACACTTCCGGGCATGACCACGCTCACTGCCAAGCGCATCCTGGTCGGTGTCTCGGGTGGCATCGCCGCCTACAAGAGCGCCGAGCTGGTGCGCCTGTTGCGCGCCGCCGGGGCCGAGGTGCGGGTGGTGATGACGCCGGCCGCGACCCGCTTCATCACCCCACTGACGCTGCAGGCCCTGTCCGGTCACCCGGTTCGCGTGGAGTTGTTCGATGCCGGGGCCGAGGCCGGAATGGACCACATCCACCTGGCGCGCTGGGCCGATGCGGTGCTGGTGGCGCCGGCCAGTGCCGATCTGCTGGCGCGGCTGGCCGCGGGCCGGGCCGACGACCTGCTGACCACCCTGTGCCTGGCCACCCGCGCTCCCCTGCTGGTGGCCCCGGCCATGAACAGCGCCATGTGGGCACACCCCGCGACCCGGGACAATGTCGCGCGGCTGGCCGCGCGGGGCGTGACCCTGATCGGGCCTGCCGAGGGCGAGCAGGCCTGTGGCGAGACGGGGCCGGGGCGGCTGGTCGAGCCGCCGCAACTGGTGGCCGCGGTCGCCGGGCGGTTCCGGGCCGGGCTGCTGGACGGGGTGCGGGCGCTGATCACCGCCGGGCCGACCCGCGAGCCGGTGGACCCGGTGCGTTTCCTGACCAACCGCAGCTCCGGCAAGATGGGCTATGCGGTGGCGGCGGCACTGGCCGAAGCGGGTGCCTCGGTCACCCTGGTCAGTGGGCCGGTGGCGCTGGAGGTCCCCGACCGGGTGCGGTGCATCCGGGTCGAGCGGGCCGCGGAGATGGCCGAGGCGGTGCGGGCGCGGCTGGCGGAGATCGACCTGTTCGTGGCGGCGGCGGCGGTGGCCGACTACCGCCCGGCCGAGACGGCCCCGCACAAGCTCAAGAAACGGGCGGAGAGGATGGCGCTGCCGCTGGTGCGCACGCCCGACATCCTGGCCGAGGTCGCGGCTTCGACGCGGCCGCCGTTCACCGTCGGCTTCGCCGCCGAAACCGAGGACCTGGAACGGCATGCACGCGCCAAGCGCATGCTCAAGGGGGTGGACATGCTGGCCGCCAACCGGGTAGGCGCCGGCGAGGGTTTCGAGGTCGACGACAACGCGCTGCTGGTGGTCTGGGAAGGGGGGCAGGCCTGGCTGCCGCGCGCGCCCAAGCCGCAGTTGGCGCGTCGGCTGGTGCGGCTGATCGCGGAACGCTACAGGGAACGCAGGGAGGGGGCGCCGGGTACGCCCGCATCGACAGGTGATGAGAAAGATACAGCTTAGGATACTCGACGAGCGTCTGGGGCGAGAGTTTCCGCTGCCGGATTATGCCACCGAGGGCGCCGCGGGCATGGATCTGCGTGCCTGCATCGACGACACCCTCGAACTGGCGCCGGGGGAGACGCACCTGATCCCCACCGGCATCGCCATCCACATGGCCGACCCGGAGCTGGCTGCGGTGTTGCTGCCGCGCTCCGGGCTGGGCCACAAGCACGGCATCGTGCTCGGCAATCTGGTCGGCCTGATCGACTCGGATTACCAGGGCCAGGTGTTCGTGTCCTGCTGGAACCGGGGCAGTGAGTCCTTTACCATCGAACCGGGCGAGCGCATCGCGCAGATGGTCTTCGTGCCGGTGGTGCGGGCCGCCTTCGAGCGAGTCGACAGTTTCACCGACAGCGAACGCGGCGCCGGCGGTTTCGGTCACACTGGCCGCGCCTGAGCCGCGCGGAGTCAATCACAACAGGGAAAACGGGCAACGTGGGGATCAAGCTGCCGAAACTCTCCCGCCGCACGGCGAAGACCGCCGAGCCGGCACCCGCCAACGACGACACCACCGGCGAAGATCTGAGCGAGGACCTCGGCCGGGCCCGCTACGGCCTGGCGAGGCTGGGCCTGTTCATTGCACTCATGGGCGTGGTCGGCATCCTGGCCACCGGCTTCTTCTTCCAGCAGCAGGCGGCATCGACCGTGGCCGAGGCGCGCCGGCACGAGATCCGGATCACGGCCGAGAACCTGGCCGACCGCATCGGCGCCCTGTTCGCGGCCCATGCCGAGAAGATGGAGCTGCTGGCGCGTGACCCGGTCATCATCGAGCTGGCCAGCCGCCGCGATCCGAAGCTGATCGCTACCAAGGAGGCCGAACTCGGCTATCTGTTCCCGGAGGCGGTGCGGGTGCGCATCCTGCCGCCGGGACTGGACGAGGTGGACATGAGCACCTCGCCGCCGCTCAGTTATGCCGCGCTCGACATGCTGCGCCAGGCCGAGACCCGCGAGGCGCCGCCACCGGCCGAGGTGCACCTGTTCGGTACGCCGCAGCAGCACATCAACATGGTGCGACGCATCCTCAACACCAGCGGCCGGCGTATCGTCGGTCATCTGATGGTGAGTTTCCCGCTGCCCCTGCTGCAGGACGCCATGAATGCACCCAGGCTGGCGCAGGGCTATGGCGAGATCTGGCAGCTTTCCAGCAAGGGCGCGCCGCTGACGCTGGCCACCCGCGGCGACCGCGGGCTCCGGCAGGGTCCGCCCAGCGTGCGCGAGAAGATTCCCGGCACCCGCTGGGAGGTGGCCTACTGGGCGATGCCCGGCGGTCTGGGCGAATCCCTCACGGGCGTGGTGATCGTCGGTGGTTCGGCCTCGGTGGTGTATGTGTTGCTGCTGTACCTGTTGCTGCGCTGGTTCGGCCGGGTGTTGCGCGACGACCAGGTGCTGCTGCTGGGCGCAGTGCGCGACGGCATGGCCGGGCGGCTCGCGGAGCGCTACGAGATCCAGCTCCGGGAATGCGTGCCGGCCCTGGCCGGCATCCGCCGCCTGTTCGGTGGCGGCCCGGCGATCGGTGGCGGCGCCATCGAGCGCGCGGTGAACCGTGCCGCCGCCGATCAGGCAGCGGCTGCCCCGGTTGCCGCCGCGGCGCCGGCCGCGGACGACGGGGTACTGGCGGCGCCGGTGCTCGATCCGGACTTCGATCCCGCCGCCGCTGGCGACAAGGTGACGCTGGATCCCGCCATCTTCCGTGCCTACGACATCCGCGGCCTGGTCGACCGGAACCTGTCGCCCGCCGTGGTCTACCAGATCGGCCGGGCCATCGGCAGCGAGGCCCAGGCACGCGGCGAGTCCACCCTGGTGGTGGGGCGGGACGGCCGCCAGTCCAGCCCGGATCTGGCCGCCGCGCTGATTCGCGGCCTGCGCGCCAGCGGCGTCAGCGTGAAGGATATCGGCGAGGTGCCCACGCCGGTGCTGTACTTTGCCGCCGAATACCTGGATACCCGCTCCGGCGTGATGGTGACCGGCAGTCACAATCCGCCGGAGTACAACGGACTCAAGATCGTGCTCGCCGGCGAGACGCTGTCCGGCGAGGCCATTCAGGGCCTGCGCGAGCGCATCGAACGCGATGATCTCGCCTCCGGCAGCGGCGAGCTGGAAGCGGTGGAGGTGGTCGGTGACTACATCGAGCGCATTCGCGGCGACGTGCAGGTGGTGCGGCCGCTGAAGGTGGTGGTGGACTGCGGCAACGGTGTCGCCGGCGCGGTCGCCCCACGGCTGTTCGAGGCGTTGGGCTGCGAGGTGGTGCCCTTGTTCTGTGACGTGGACGGTCGCTTCCCCAACCATCACCCGGACCCCAGCCGCACCGAGAACCTGGCAGCGCTCATCCAGGCCGTACGCGAGCAGGGCGCGGACATCGGCATCGCCCTCGACGGCGACGGCGACCGCATCGGCGTGGTGGCCTCGGAAGGCGAGATCATCTGGCCCGATCGCCTGCTGATGCTGTATGCGATGGATCTGCTGGGCCGCAATCCCGGCGCCGAGATCATCTACGACGTCAAGAGTTCGCGCCATCTGGCCCGGATCATCCGCGACTTCGGCGGCATTCCCGAGATGTGGAAGACGGGGCATTCCTTCATCAAGGCACGGATGAAGGAAACCGGTGCCCTGCTGGCCGGCGAGATGAGCGGTCACATCTTCTTCGCCGAGCGCTGGTTCGGTTTCGATGACGGCCTCTATGCCGCGGCGCGGCTGTTCGAGATCCTGGCTGGCGATCACCGGTCCTCGAGCCAGGTGTTCGGCGCCCTGCCCGATGCCGTGAGTACGCCCGAGCTGACCATTCCGCTGGCCGAGGGTCAGCCGCAGGCGCTGATGGAGCGCATGATGGCCGAGCATGCGCGCTTCCTCTCCGATGGCGAGATCACCACCATCGACGGCATCCGCGCCGACTTCCCCGAGGGTTGGGGACTGGTGCGTGCATCCAATACCACGCCGTCGCTGGTGCTGCGCTTCGAGGCCGACGACGAGGCGGCGCTGGCGCGCATCCAGGGCCGTTTCCGCGCGCAGCTGCACGCGGTCGATCCGAACCTGGACCTGCCCTTCTGAACCTGCCGGAATCCGCAGCATGACACTGAACGCTGACCAGGCCCGCGACGTCGCCCGCGTACTGACCGAGGCGATGCCCTACATCCAGCGCTTCCGCGGCAAGACCGTGGTGATCAAGTACGGTGGCAACGCCATGGTCGACGAGGCCCTCAAGCAGGGCTTCGCGCGCGACGTGGTGCTGATGAAACTGGTCGGCATCCACCCGGTGGTCGTCCACGGCGGCGGGCCGCAGATCGGCCGGCTGCTGGAGCGCATCGGCAAGGAGAGCGAGTTCATCGAGGGCATGCGGGTGACCGATGCCGAGACCATGGATGTGGTGGAGATGGTGCTGGGCGGTCTGGTCAACAAGGAGATCGTCAACCTCATCAACCGTCACGGCGGCTGCGCGGTGGGTCTCACCGGCAAGGACGGCGACCTCATCCGCGCCCGCAAGCTCACCCTGTCACGCAGTTCGCCGGAGGTCGAGGCGCCTGAGATCATCGACCTCGGTCATGTCGGCGAGGTCGCCAGCATCGATACCTCGGTGGTGAACATGCTGGTGTCGGGCAACTTCATCCCGGTGATCGCGCCCATCGGGGTCGGCGAGGACGGGCGCTCCTACAACATCAATGCGGACCTGGTCGCCGGCAAGGTGGCCGAGGTGCTCGGGGCCGAGAAGCTCATCCTGCTCACCAACACCGCCGGGTTGCTGGACAAGTCCGGGCAGTTGCTGACGGGGCTGGACAGTGCGCGGGTCGATGCGCTGATCGCCGACGGCACCATCCACGGCGGCATGCTGCCCAAGATCCGCTGCGCGCTGGATGCGGTGAAGGCGGGCGTGAACGCGGCGCATATCATCGATGGCCGCGTCGTGCATGCAGTGCTGGTGGAGCTCTTCACCGACGAGGGTGTCGGTACCCTGATCCGCGCCTGACGGGTCGCCGCCTCAGCGCCGCCGGACGGCCTCCTCGGGCGGCTTTTCCTGGGCGGCCTTGAGTTCGCGGAAGCGACGGATGTCGGCCTCGAACTGCTTGCGGATGGCCTCCTGCTCGCGGCGCTTGGCGTCGATATAGTCCTTGTAGCGCTGGATCTGGGCCTTGGCGGCGACAATATCGTCCTGCAGCCTGGCCGGGATGGGCCTGCCGGCGCGTTCCAGTTCTGCGGCCTCCCGGGTGTAGTGGGCGAGGCTCTCCTCCAGGCTCTCGATGCGGCCCCGGGTCACCTTGATCACGGCGTCGATGGCGGCGATCTTGCCGTCGCGCGTCATCACCATGTCGTCCTCGGTGGTGAAGGTGGCCAGCAGCATGCGGTCGTGCGCGGCCGCCTCGGCGCGGCGCTTCTCCTCTTCCCGACGTTGCGCCTCCAGGCGTTTTTCCTCGGCGATCTGCTCCGGGGTCTTGGCGGCCTCCAGCGTCTTCACCTCCACGCCCTGCTCATTGAGCACCTTGCGTTCCTGTTTCGCATATTCGGGCGGGACCTTGTCGCCGTAGTGCACCTTGCCGTTTTCGTCCACCCACTTGTACAGGCGGCCGGCATCGGCAGGCATCGCCAGGGCGAGCGCCAGCGCGGCCAGCAGGAAGTGGGCGGTCACAAACCGTGCTTCGCAAGACCGGGCTGCAATCCGGTTCATTGCCTGCCGGCACACCAAGTTACCTGCCGTCCACTTCCGCCTTGGTGCAATATGCGGGCTAGATCGATTCATGAAAAACTACCCTGTATCATCACTGCGGTCGGCTCGAATCCTAGCACTGCGGGCCGGGTTTCTCAGCCGACCTTCGCGGATTCCGGAGTGTCCATCCTTGTCGGGCTCGGAACACCTCATCCTGTTTCTGGTTTCCCTGGTGGCCAACCTGTTTTCCGCCTTCTCGGGCGGCGGGGCAGGCCTCATCCAGTTGCCGGTGCTCATCTTCCTGGGGCTGCCCTTCGCGGTGGCGCTGGCCACCCACAAGGTAGCCAGTGTTGCCTTGGGTATCGGCGCCACGCTGAGGCACTTGAGGGAGGACAGCCTGGAGCGCGGCCTGGCCCTGTTCATTCTCGCCTGTGGCGTGCCGGGCGTGGTACTGGGCGCCCAGGTGATCCTGCAGGTGCCCGACCGCGCCGCCCAGGTCGCACTGGGCCTGCTGACCATGGGCCTGGGCCTGTACTCCGCCTTCAATCCGGGCCTGGGGCTGGTGGCCGAGCCGCGTCACCGGGATCCGGCCGGCCGCTTCGCGGGTGGCCTGGGCCTGTTCGGCATCGGCGTGCTCAACGGTTCGCTGACCTCGGGTACCGGGCTGTTCGTGACCCTCTGGCTGGTGCGCTGGTTCGGGCTCGACTACCGGCGGGCAGTGGCCTATACCCTGGTGCTGGTGGGCGTGTTCTGGAACGGCAGCGGTGCCCTCACCCTCGGCCTGCTCGGTGACATCCGCTGGAGCTGGCTGCCGGCACTGCTGGCCGGCTCGCTGCTCGGCGGCTATCTCGGTGCCCATCTCGCCATCGCCCGCGGCAACCGCTGGATCAAGCGGGGCTTCGAGATCATCACATTGCTGGTGGGGGCGAAGCTGGTGCTCGGGAATCTGTGACCGCCGGCAACGCGTGTCGGGGAATGGCCACGGTATCCACTGCATCCGCGGAAGGTTTCCGTTGTGCGCTTGTTCCGTTTGCCAAGGTGACCCTGCAGGATCTCTCCCGTCAGCCGGGTGCCTGTTGAAACCCGCGGTTCAGGCCGCCGGCTCGATGCCGTAGCGTTCGCGGTAGGCGCGGATGGCGGGCAGGTGTCCGGCCAGTTCTGGGCTGTCGCCGATGAAGTCGATCAGCTGCGCCAGGCCGACGATGCTGATCACCGGGATGCCGGCATCCTGCTCGATTTCCTGAATGGCGGAGCGTTCGCCCTGGCCGCGTTCCTGGCGGTCCAGCGAGATCACCACCCCGGCCGGCTCGGCGCCCGCGGCGCGGATGATGTCCAGCGATTCGCGGATGGCGGTGCCGGCGGTGATGACGTCGTCGACGATCAGCACCCGTCCCGCCAGTGGCGCGCCGACCAGATTGCCGCCCTCGCCGTGCTGCTTGGCCTCCTTGCGGTTGAAGCACCAGGGCAGGTCGCGGTCATGGGCATCGGCCAGGGCAATGGCGGCGGCGGTGGCCAGCGGGATGCCCTTGTAGGCCGGTCCGAACAGCAGGTCGAAGTCGATGCCCGACTGCACGATGGCCTCGGCATAGAAACGGCCCAGCCGGGCCAGGCGCTGGCCGGTGTTGAACAGCCCGGCATTGAAGAAATAGGGGCTGACACGGCCGGACTTGAGGGTGAATTCGCCAAAGCGCAGCACGCCGGTGTCGAGGGCGAAGCGGATGAACTCGCGCTGGTAGTCCTGCATGGGAGAACAACTCCGTGGGCTGCAATTCCGCTATCATACACGTCCGCCCCCGGAGAAGGCATCATGCGCGTCATCACCTTCAATGCCAACGGCATTCGTTCTGCCGCCCGCAAGGGCTTCTATACCTGGCTGGCGCGGCAGCGCGCCGATTTCGTCTGCATCCAGGAGACCAAGGCGCAGGAATCCCAGCTCGGCGAGGCCATGTACTGTCCCCGGCCCTTCCACTGCTACTACCACGATGCGGAACGCAAGGGCTACAGCGGTGTCGCGCTGTACAGCCGCTGCAAGCCGGACAAGGTGGTCATGGGCCTGGACTGGCCCGAGTTCGATGCCGAGGGGCGGTGGATCGAGGTGCAGGTCGGTCGTCTCAGCGTGGTGTCGCTCTACCTGCCCTCGGGTTCCTCCGGCGCGCATCGCCAGGCGGTAAAGTTCCGCGTCATGGAGCGGTTGATGGAACACCTGCGCAGGCTGCGCCGCCGGCGCCGTGAATACATCATCTGTGGCGACTGGAACATCGCCCACAAGGAGATAGACCTCAAGAACTGGCGCGGCAACCGGAAGAACTCGGGCTTCCTGCCCGAGGAACGGGCCTGGATGGACGAGCTGTTCGGGCCTGCGGGCTTCGTCGATGCCTTTCGCGTGGTGGACCCGCGCCCGGAGCAGTACACCTGGTGGTCGAACCGCGGCCGGGCGCGGGAAAAGAATGTCGGCTGGCGCATCGACTACCAGGTGATCACCCCGGGGCTGCGCGACCGGGTGCTGCGGGCCCGTATCTACAAGGATCGCTTCTTTTCCGATCACGCCCCGCTGATCATGGACTACGACTGGCCCACCAGCCCGCATGTTGCACCCGGGCTAGACGGATAGGCGCGATGGCCCCGGGTTCAGAAACGATGCGGATTGAATCGGCGCAGCGGCTCGAACGCCTCGCGCCGGGCCGGGACGAAGTCCGGCAGGCGGATGCGCCGGAGCAGTGCGCGGCCGCGGTCGGATGCCGACAGGTCCAGCAGCGCCGGGCGGATGCGCGCGCGCAGCTCCGCAGGCAGGTCCCTTGCCACCAGCAGGGCAAGCCCCGGGTAGGCATCGCTGTGCGCCAGTTCGCGCAGGCCATCCTCGCGCACGGCCTTCGGCACCAGGTAGCTGCCGATGATGACCGCATCGGCGTCGCCTTCGAGCAGGGCGGCATAGGCACCGTTGTGGGAAGGATAGCTGCGAAAGCGGGGGGGCGGTTCGATATCCGCAAACAGGGCGCGCCCAAGGGCGGGAATGAGGGCGTCGGCCGGGGCATGGGCCAGGATGCGCCCGGACAGATCGCCGAGGTCCCGTGCCGGGTCGTCGTTGCGCACCATGACATGGGCGGCAAGCGGCCGCGCCGGTTTCGCGACCAGTTCGTAATGGCCGCTGTCGAGCGCGGCCGGTACCAGATGCGGCGCGGTCAGTACCAGGTCATAGGCGCGCTGGCGTGTGCGCCGGTCGAAGCGCTCGAGATCGGGCGCCGTTTCCATGAACACGGGGCGGCCGGTGGCTCTGGCCAGATGGTCGCGCAAGGGCGCGAAGCGCTGGAACAGGGTCACCGTGGTCATGAAGGGCAGGATGCCGAACACCAGCTCGCTGTCGTCGGCCGGTTGCGCGCAGGCCGGCAGGGACATCAGCAGGAGCAACAGGGCGAGCAGTCGGTCCTTCATATCGTTGCCCCCTTGTCTGCACGAACGGTATCCCGATGCTGACCGGGACAGGGCTGATGGCGGCCTTTCTGGTCGGCCTGCTGGGCGCGGTGCACTGCGCCGGCATGTGCGGCGGGGTGGTCTCGGCGCTGGGCCTGTCGCTGCCGCCGGCGGCGCGGCAGCGCCCCGGGCTGCTGCTGCGCTACCAGCTCGGCTACAACCTTGGCCGGATTGCCAGCTATACCCTGATGGGGGCGCTGGCGGGCGGCCTGGGCGCCTTTGCCGCCAACCTGGCGGCGGTACGCCATGCCCAGCTGGTGCTGGCGGTGGTCGCGGCCCTGTTCATGCTGGCGTTGGGCTTGTATCTGGGCGGCTGGTGGGCAGGGCTGACACGGCTGGAGCGGCTGGGTGGCCTGCTGTGGCGGCGCATCGAGCCCCTGGGCCGGCGGCTGATGCCGCCGCGCAGCCCGCTCCATGCGATCCCCCTGGGCGCGGTCTGGGGCTGGCTGCCCTGTGGGCTGGTGTATTCGGTGCTGATCTGGTCGCTGTCCGCCGGCAGCGCCCTGCGCGGCGCCGGGCTGATGCTGGCCTTCGGCCTGGGCACGCTGCCGGCACTGCTGCTGATGGGCGTGGCCGCTGCCCGGCTCGCCGCCTTCACCCGGCGCACCCTGGTGCGGCGAGTGGCCGGGGCACTGGTGTTCGGCTTTGGCCTGGCCGGCCTGTGGCGGGCGTGGCTGGCAGTGGCCTGATGCAAAGGTCATGCTACTCGGGCTCCCGTTCCCGACCTGCGTTGGCCGGCTGGTGGGGCAGGGTGGCTGTGGGCCGGCCCAGATGGTGTCCCTGGCCGAACGGCACGCCGAGCGCGCGCAGTTCGTCGACGATGGCGGCGTTCTCCACGAATTCCGCAATACAGGCGATGCCCAAGCCGCGGGCCAGGTCGGCCATGCTGCGGACGAAGACGCGGCTGGCATCGTCCTCGTGCAGGCTGCGCACGAAGCTGCCGTCGATCTTGATGAAGTCGACGGTGAGATGCTTGAGGTAGTGCAGCGAG
>NZ_JALTON010000013.1 GCF_027000115.1 Thiohalobacter sp.
AGTCCAGCGTGCCCTTGGTCGCAATGATCGACATCGCCGGAATCTGCGACTCCTCGATCGCCTCCAGCTTCGAAGGCAGCAGTTCGTCCAGCTTCTGGTTCAGCCACTGGTCCATCTGTTCGTTCGGTTCGCTCATGGCAGGCTCCTCATGTGTCAGGTTCAGCGGGAGATCGGATCGGGGGGCTCAGTAGCCGAACTCGCCCACCCAGGCTCCGGAACGGAAATCGAGTTTCAGCCAGCGCGGCACCAGCGCCGCGCCGCGCACCGCCGGCAGGTCGGTCAGCGGCGGGGCGTCGCCGGCATCCGCTACGCTGCAGTGCTCGGTGACCACTGGCCGGAAGGAGAGTGACAGGTGCTCGCTCAGCAACAGGGGCTCGAACTGGCGTCCGGCCGCTACAGGCCGCCCGCCCGGATGAAAGCGCACCTGCTTTCGCACCAGACAACTGAAGTAGAGTTCCATTTCCACCTCCAGTGGCGTCTCCAGCCGCTCCATGGCGCGCCAGGCGGCGCGCGTGACGTGCAGGCGCAGCGGGCGCCCCAGGTATCGCACCCAGGACTCGCCGGGGCCGGAAAGCCAGCCGGATTCTGGGTGGGCGGGCGCGTGTTCCGTGGCAGTGGCGGTCATGACATCCAGGGCTCCGGGCAAGTGGCAGCAGGGGATGAAAACATACTGGTTGGTATGTAAACTTAGCGGCAATCCCCCTGCAAAGTCAAGTATATTAGTAAATATTCATATGTTACTGTTTTAGTGCTGATTTCCGGCGGAAGCCATTCGCGGCTGCCCGAATGGTCCCCTGAACGGCCTCGGGTTTCCGGCGTATCATGGTCGGCAAATCCCCGCAGTTGCAGTCGCACAAGGAACCCAGTCAGCCATGAATGAGCCGCTGTTCGCACCCTTGCATCCACCGGGCCGCCCGCGCGGTGAACGCAAGCCCGATCTGACCCGGCGCGCCATCCTGGAGGCGGCGTTCAACGAAATCTATCGCAACGGATTCCAGGGCACCCGTCTCGACAACATCCTGCGTGCCACCGATCTCACCAAGGGCGCCCTCTATCACCACTTCCCCAACAAGCGGGCGCTGGGATACGCCGTGGTCGAGGAGGTCATCCATGGGTTCATCGAGTCGCTGTGGCTGGCGCCCCTGCGCAGCGCCGAGGATCCGCTGGCGAAACTCGTCGATACCATCCAGCACGTCTGCGACCTGGTCGGGGAACAGCTCATCACCCTCGGCTGCCCGCTGAACAATCTGGCACAGGAAATGTCGCCGCTGGACGAGGGTTTCCGCGAACGCATCGACCGGGTCTATCGGGCCTGGCACGATGGTATCGTCGCGGCTCTGGAAGCGGCGCGGCGTCAGGGTCGCCTGCGTGAGGATGTGGATACCGACCAGGCGGCCACCTTCATTCTCGCATCGCTGTCAGGCTGTGTCGGCATGGCCAAGAACGCCCAGAGCGGCCTGCAGCTCAAGCGCTGCAATCAGGGATTGATCGATTATATCCAGACGCTGCGCAAACAGGACTGACAAGGAACCTTAGATGAATCTTCGTTTCGCGGAAGGGATCGTCCGCTGGCGCATCATGGTGCTGCTGCTGTTCACCGGCCTGGCGCTGGCCATCGCCACCGGTGCCGTCCGGCTCCACTTCACCACCGACTACCGGGTGTTCTTCAGCGAGGACAACCCCCAGCTCCAGGCCTTCGAGGCCATTCAGAACACCTACACCAAGAACGACAACGTGCTGTTCGTGATAGCGCCGCATGGTGGCGAGGTGTTCACGCGCGACACGCTGGCGGCCGTCGAGTGGCTTACCGAGCAGTCCTGGCAGATCCCTTATTCGATCCGGGTGGATTCGGTCACCAACTTCCAGAACACCTACGCCGAGGGCGAGGATGAACTGGTGGTGGAAGACCTGGTTGATGGCGCAGAGCACCTCACGGATGAGGATCTGGCGCGGGTACGCGCGATCGCGCTCTCGGAACCGCTGCTGGTCAATCGCCTGATTTCGCCGAGCGCCCATGCCACCGGCGTCAATGTCACCATCCAGCTGCCGGGTGTCGACCAGGAGGCCGAAGTACCCGAGGTGGTGGCCCATGCGCGCATGTTGCGGGAGCGGCTTCTGGAGCGGTACCCGGACCTGCGGGTCGAGCTGACCGGCATGATCCTGATGAACAATGCCTTCTCGGAAGAGACGCGCAACGACATGCAGACCCTGGTGCCGATCATGTTCGGGGTCATCTTCGTCACCCTGATGCTGCTGTTGCGCTCGCTTACCGCCACCCTTGCCACCTTCGTGGTCATCGTGCTGTCCATCATTACGGCCATGGGCCTTACCGGCTGGCTGGGCATTGCATTGACGCCGCCCTCGGCCACTGCGCCCACCATCATCACCACCCTGGCGGTGGCCAATGGTGTGCATGTGCTGGTGAATTTCCTGCACCAGATGCGCAAGGGTGTTGACAAGCGGGCCGCCATGGTCGAGAGCCTGCGCATCAACCTTCAGCCGATCTTCCTCACCACCCTGACCACTGCGATCGGCTTTCTCAGCATGAACTTTTCTGACGCTCCCCCCTTCCGGGACCTGGGCAACATCGTCGCCATGGGGGTACTTGCGGCCTTCGTGTATTCGGTCACGGTGCTGCCGGCGCTGATGCTGCTGTTGCCGGTGCGGGTGCGCATTCATCCCGAGGGCCATGTGCATTTCATGGATCGTTTTGCGGAGTTCGTGGTGCGGCAACAGAAGCCCCTGCTGTGGGGCATGGGTATCGCCACCCTGATAATCATCTCCTTCATCCCGCGCAACGAGCTGAACGATGAATTCGTGAAATATTTTGACGAGACCATCGATTTCCGGCGCGCATCGGACTTTGCCACCGCCAACCTGACCGGAATCTACACCATCCACTATTCACTGCCGGCCGGGGAAACGGGGGGTATCAGTCGCCCCGACTATCTGCGGAAACTGGATCGCTTCGCGCAATGGCTGCGCGGCCAGCCGGAGGTGATCCACGTCAATACCTTTTCCGACATCATGAAGCGGCTGAATCGCAACTTGCATGGGGACGATCCGGCCTGGTACCGGTTGCCGGACGACCGGGAACTCGCCGCGCAATACCTGTTGCTGTACGAGATGTCGCTGCCCTACGGGCTGGACCTGAACAATCAGGTGAACATCGACAAGTCGGCGACCCAGCTCACGGTGACCCTGCAGAATCTGTCCACCAACCAGCTTCTGGGACTGGAACAGCGGGTGCAGGATTGGTTTGCGCGCGAGGCCCCCGATCTGCGCACTGACGGCGCCAGTCCCGCGATCATGTTTGCGCACATCGGCCGCCGCAACATTCACAGCATGCTGCTGGGCACAACCTTTGCGCTGGTGCTCATATCAGGCATCCTGATTCTGGCCCTGCGTTCGCTCAAGATCGGCCTGGTCAGCCTGATTCCCAACCTGGTTCCGGCAGCGCTGGCGTTTGGTCTGTGGGGGCTGTTCGTGGGCAGGGTAGGGCTGGCGCTGTCGGTGGTCACCGGCATGACGCTGGGCATCGTGGTCGACGATACGGTGCACTTCCTGAGCAAGTATCTTCGCGCGCGTCGGGAGCAGGGCATCGACGCCGTCGACGCCGTGCGCTATGCCTTCCATACGGTCGGCATGGCCCTGTGGGTGACTTCCTTCGTTCTGGCGGCCGGCTTCTTCGTGCTTTCGCGGTCGTCCTTCGAGCTCAACTCGGGCATGGGCCTGCTGACCTCGCTGACCATCCTGCTCGCACTGGCAGCCGACTTCCTGCTGCTGCCGACGCTGCTGATGCGGGTTGACCGCGCGCGCCATAGCTGAACCTTCGTATCAGCGGATCTCCTCGATGGATTTGTGACGCGTCATCACCTGCGGCGTAATCAGGGCAAAACCCTGCAACTGCCAGTGTGCCAGCTCGGTGATGGCCGAGGGCACCATGATGACGAAGTCCTGGAAGTCGTCACGGCTATAGCCGTAGTCCTCGGCCGCAAGGCCGCACACCCGGAACTCGACCCCCAGCTGGGCGTAGTAGCGCATGCGCTCCACCGCGTCCTTGTAGCGGGCCTCGTTTTTCCTGGCCACGGTGACGATCTCGGTGCCATGGATCACCACCTTCAGGTCCAGAAACTCGGGCGCCTGGTCATAGGGCGACTCTGTGAGCGGATTCATCAGGGAACGGATCCAGAACAGCGCGGCATTGATCTTCTCGGGGTCGTCGAGATAGAAGTCGAATACCACCTTCTGGGCGCCATAGGGTGTCTGCTCGAAACGGGCCTCGGCCTGCGCCGTGCCGGGCATGCCGAGGACTGCCAGTAATGCAGACAATGTCAGTCCTGTCATCCAGTGTGTCATGTCTCTGCCCTTCTCCCCGTGTCTCCGAAACAACTCCACACCCCAAGTCTAGACCTCTTGCCACTTTCTTGCCTCCCAGAAATTGTCTTTTCCATTCCGTTGGTTACCGGACCGGATATGGCCGGAGAGCGCGCTCGGCCGCATTTCCACACTCTTTGAGCGGGTCATGGCATGCATCCTGCTCTGACAGGTGCGGACTGCCGCCGGCAGCAACGACAGGAGGAGCAAGACCATGGCACATGTCGTCATCATCGGGGCCAGTACCGGCGGCATGCCGGCGGCGTACGAAATTCACGAGGCCCTGGGCCCCGAGCACCGCATCACCGTTCTCAATCGCAGCGACACCTTCAGCTTCGTACCCTCCAACCCCTGGGTAGCAGTGGGCTGGCGCACGCGCGAGGAAACCTGTTTTCCGATCGAGCCCTACCTGAAGAAGAAGGGCATCGACTTCATTCCGACGGCCGTCAAGGCCATCGAGCCGGACGACAATCGGGTGGTGCTCGACGATGGCCGGATCATCGACTACGACTATCTGGTCATTGCCACCGGCCCGCAGCTCGCCTTCGACGAGGTCGAGGGCCTGGGACCTGTCAACGGTCACACCCAGTCGGTCTGCACCATCGACCATGCCGAGCAGGCCTATGGTGCCTGGCGGGGGTTTGTCGAGAATCCCGGCCCGATCGTGGTCGGCGCCGTACAGGGCGCGTCCTGCTTCGGACCGGCCTATGAATTCGCCTTCATCATGGACACCGACCTGCGTCGGCGGAAGATCCGCAGTCAGGCCCCCATGACCTTCGTGACCTCGGAGCCCTACATCGGTCACCTTGGCCTGGGCGGGGTCGGCGACTCGAAGGGCATGCTGGAGTCGGAACTGCGCCAGCACGACATCAAGTGGATCACCAATGCCAGGGTCAGCCGGGTGGAAGCCGGCAGGATGTTCGTCACCGAACACAATGCCGAAGGCGAACCGGTCAAGGAACATGAACTGCCCTTTGCCTATTCGATGATGCTGCCTGCCTTCAAGGGAGTGGATGCGGTGGCTGCGGTCGGCGAGAACCTGGTCAATCCCCGCGGCTTCGTCAAGGTTGACGAATTCCAGCGCAATCCGCACTGGCACAACATCTACGGCGTCGGCGTCTGTATCGCCATCCCGCCGGTGGAGGCGACCCCCGTACCCACCGGCACACCCAAAACGGGTTACATGATCGAATCCATGGTTACGGCCGTCGCTCGCAACATCCAGAATGCCATTCGGGGCTACGAGCCCGAACATCGGGCCACCTGGAATGCCATCTGCCTTGCCGACATGGGCGACACCGGCGTCGCCTTTGTGGCCATGCCGCAGATCCCGCCGCGCAACACGGCCTGGATGAAAAAGGGCAAGTGGGTACACCTGGCCAAGGTTGCTTTCGAAAAGTATTTCATTTCCAAAATGAAAAAGGGTTCCAGCGACCCCATCTACGAAAAATACCTGCTGAAGGCCATGGGTATCATGAAGCTCAAGTGAAGAAAGCCGGTCGCCCTTCCTCTATACTGGTTCCAGATTGGGCAGGCAGGCATCGCGGAGGTTGACGTGACGGACGATACCAAGCCGAGTTGCGAGCAGATCATCGACATCCTGCCCGATCCCTTCGTGGTAATCGGCCGGGACTACCGCATCGTGGCCTGCAACAAGGCCTACCGCGAGCAGTACGGCGTTGCGGATGACGGGATCGTCGGTCGGCGTTGTCACGAGGTATCGCATCACTCGGATGTGCCCTGCAGTCAGAACGGCGAACACTGCCCGCTCGATGAAATCATTCACCACAAGCGGCCGACCCAGGTCATGCATGTCCACTTCGATGCCGAGGGCCACGAGGAATATGTCCAGCTTCACGCCACCCCCCTGCTGGGGCCGGATGGCGAGGTACGCTACATCGGTGAAACCATTTTTCGCATCGCGTCTCCGGACGAGGACAGCGAGGCCCTGCTGATCGGCCGTTCACGGCCCCTGCTGCGCATGACCAGTCTCCTGCAGCGGGTGGCGCCGACCCAGACCACTGTCCTGCTGCTGGGCGAGAGCGGCGTCGGCAAGGAGCAGGTTGCCAATTACATCCATCATTACTCGACTCGAAGCCGGCATCCCTTTGTTGTCGTTGATTGCGGCGCACTGGGCGACAACCTGATCGAATCCGAGCTGTTCGGCTACGAGAAGGGTGCCTTCACCGGCGCTGCCCAGCGCAAGAAGGGGCTGTTCGAGGCTGCCAACGGCGGCACCCTGTTCATCGACGAAATTGGCGAATTGCCGCTGCCCCTTCAGACCAAGCTGTTGCGTGCGCTGGAGACGGGGCAGGTCCGGCGGCTCGGCGGCACCGACTATATCGATGTCGACGTGCGTATAGTCGCCGCCACCAACCGCGATCTCGCAGCCATGGTCGCTGAAGGGCGGTTCCGCCAGGATCTCTACTACCGGCTTTCGGCCTTCCCGGTGCGGGTGCCCTCGCTGCGCGAGCGCAAGGACGACATCCCGCGACTGGCCGAACATTTTCTTGCCCGGCTGGAAAACGCGGATCGGCATGTTCCGCTCTCTGCAGAAGTCATCGAGCGCCTGCTGGACTACGACTATCCCGGCAATGTTCGGGAACTGCGCAACATCGTGGAACGGGCGGCCATTCTGGCCGCGGACGATATCATCCGGCCGGACCACCTCGTATTCGAGGAACGGCGCGCGCCACAGGCCGATGCCCACACGCTCAGCGAAGCCGGCAGCCCGGTGCGCCTGTTGTCCCGGCGCACCGGACGGCTGACCGATGAAGCCGTCATGCAGGCCCTGCGCGAAGCAGGCGGCCATCGCGCCCGGGCTGCGGAACGCCTGGGGGTCAGCGAGCGGACCCTGTACCGCTATATCAGGCGTCTGAAGGAAGTGCAGACCGAGTCCTGACCAGGTGCCAGTTCCTCTGGCACAACAAGGGTGCCATATACGGGTTAGGCACCCTTTTTCATGGGCTGGCGCTGACACAGACTGTCATTGACTGATGTCATGTCATGACATCAGGACAAAAAAGGGCGGCCGAAGCCGCCCAAGAGGGTCGAGGGGGAGGAGGATTACTTGGCGGCCTTGACCGTGGTCAGACCCAGGATTTCCCAGTCCTGCATGCCGCCCCGGTACCACTTGATCTTGTGGGCGGGATAGCCGTACTTGAGCAGGGCCTTGATGTTGTTCGGCGACTGTCCGCACCACATGCCGTTGCAGAACATCACCAGCGTTTTCGCGTTGCTGTAGTCCCACAGACCCTCCTGGGTGCGGGCACCGAAACGCTTTTCCAGAATATCCGCGATGGTGAAGGGGTCCGACCTGGCCGGGTTGAGCTGCGTCCAGGGGATATTCACCGAGCCCGGGATGGTCCCGCGCTCCACCCAGTCGGGTGTCCGCGAATCGATGACCAGGATGGAATCGTCTCCGGCTTCCTTCCGTGCAAGGTAATCGAGCATTTCCACCTCACCGATGGTCTCCACCCCCGGCGCCAGCCTGATGGGCTGAATGCAGAAGGGCGGGCACTTGCGGGAAGTCTTGGCAAATGCCGGATTTACCGTGTTTTTCTGATTCTGGTTACGCATGATGTCGATCTTTTTCCCATCATGGGTAACGGTAACCTTGGCCAGGTCCGGCGTGATCTTCACCTTGATGCCATCACCGGCCAGCAGGTTGCCGCTTGCTGCCAGGGCGATGGAAAGCACCAGGGTCCGGGTCGTCTTCATGAACATGTTCATGTCTCGTTGCTCCTCTCTGTCAGTGGATTACGAGGGGGCCGGGCTCAATCGCACTCGGGCTCCTCGTCGTCGGTCTGCTCGCCCTTGTCGGGCTTGTTGTCGGGTTCGGTTTCCGACTCGTCCGCTGCTTCGGCGGACTCGTCGGAGGTGTCTGCAGCAGGTGCTGCGTCGGGGGGATCCTGGGCTGCAGCCGCAGGGGCGCAGAGCAGGATCAGCCAGATGGCCATCCAGCGCATGTCGATTTGCCTCCTCCGTCGTTGCGGATTCGGCGCGGGCTCAGCCCCAGAGCTCGAGTCGCTTGAGATAGGTCTCCCGCGCCAGGGAGACGTCTTGCAGGAAAGGTGCCAGCTCGTCGAGGAGCAGCGCCTGGGGGCCGTCAACCAGGGCGGTCTCGGGGTGGGGATGGAAATCGACCAGTACCATGTTGGCGCCGGCAACGACGCCCTGAATGGTCGCATGGGCGACATCGAGGATGCCGTCGGAGCTGCGGAAGCGGCCGCCGACCGAGTGCGAGGGGTCGACGCAAACGGGAACGCGCGTCAACCGTCGCACCACCGGCACATGGGCAAAATCCACCAGGTTGCGGTGCGGGTCGCCCATGTGGGTCTTGACCCCCCGCAGGCCGAAGATCACCTGATGATTGCCCTCGCTGGCCAGATACTCGGCGGCGTTAAGCGATTCCTCCAGGGTGATGCCGAAGCCCCGCTTGAGCAGCACCGGCATATCGCGCTGGCGGCCCACGGCCTTCAGCAGCTCGAAATTCTGGGTGTTGCGGGTGCCGATCTGCAGCATCACCGCGGTGGGATGCCCGGTACGTTCGAGTGCCTCGCGGATCTCGTCGACATGGGCCTCGTGGGTGACCTCCATGGCAATCACGCGGATGCCGTACTTGCCGGCCAGCTCGAATACCCAGGGCAGGCAGTCCCGGCCGTGGCCCTGGAAGGCATAGGGACTGGTACGGGGCTTGTAGGCACCCATGCGGGTGCAGACCTGGCCCTCGGCCTGCAATGCCCGCATCATTTGCTCGACGTGTTCCGGCGTGTCGACCGCGCACAACCCCGCGAACACGTGCAGATGATCCTGGCTGAAGGTCACGCCGTTGCAGGTGAAACTCAGAGAAGGCTGGTCGGTATCGTGCCGGCCGATGACGCGGTACTCCTCCGACACCCGGACCACACGCTCCACCGTGGGCAACGCGGCCATGTCTTCGACCGAGAGCGACTTGGTATCGCCGATCAGGTAAACCTCCGTAAGTACCTGCTCGGCACCCTTCACCTGGTGCACCCGGGTCTGCACGTTGGGCAGCGATTCCAGATATTGCATGAGCCGGCGATGGCCTTCGCCTTCGAGATCGGTATTGGGTTCCAGGATCAGAATCATGTCCGTTTCCTTGTGTCCATCATGGCCCCATCCCGGGGCCGCTTGGTTATACTGGGCACCCCTTGTTGTCCATCCCGGGGCCTTCAGCATGACTATAGCCTATCCGGGTGCCGCGACGCGCGCTCTGGAGCACGACTGGCTGGCCTTCGAGCGCGCCCACATATGGCATCCCTACAGCTCGATGACCCGGCCGGTCACGACGTATCCCGTACGCCGTACCGAGGGCATCCACATCGAACTGGAGGATGGCAGGCGGCTGATCGACGGCATGGCCAGCTGGTGGTCGGTCATCCACGGCTACAGCCATCCCGTACTGAACGCCGCGGCACGCCGCCAGCTCGAGGACATGGCCCATGTCATGTTCGGTGGCCTGACCCATCGTCCCGCCGCCAGGCTGGCAGCCACCCTGATCGACATCACACCGGAGCCGCTGCAACACGTGTTCTTCGCCGATTCCGGCTCGGTAGCGGTCGAGGTGGCTATCAAGATGGCCATCCAGTACTGGTTCGCCCAGGGCCGGCCGGAGCGCAGCCGGCTGCTGACCATTCGCAGCGGCTACCATGGTGACACCTTTGCGGCCATGTCGGTCTGCGATCCGCAGGGCGGCATGCACCAGCTGTTCACCGGCATCCTGCCGAAACAGCACTTCACCCGTGCGCCGACCTGCCGCGTGGACGACGACTGGTCCGACGCCGACATCGCCGAGATCCGTGAACTGCTCGCGCATCGCGGTCACGAGGTCGCCGCCGTCATCCTCGAACCCATCGTCCAGGGCGCCGGTGGGATGCGTTTCTACTGTCCCCGCTTTCTGCGCGAGCTGGCCACCCTGTGCGAGCAGCATGAGGTGCTGCTGATCTTCGACGAGGTCGCCACCGGATTCGGCCGCACCGGCGAGCTGTTCGCGATGGAGCATGCCGGCGTGGTGCCCGACATTCTGTGCCTTGGGAAGGCCCTGACCGGCGGCTACATGACCCTCGCCGCCACCCTGACCAACGCGCGGGTCGCCCACGGCATCAGCGACGCTGATCCCGGCGTGTTCATGCACGGCCCCACCTTCATGGCCAACCCGCTGGCGGTGAGCGTGGCCCAGGCCAGCGTCGAGTTGCTGCTGGAGAGCCCCTGGCAGGCACGGGTCGCGGAGATCGAGGCCGGACTGCGCCACGGCCTGGCGCCCTGTGCGGAGCTGCCCCATGTGCGCGACGTACGCGTGCTGGGTGCCATCGGCGTGGTGGAACTGGATCGGCCCGTGGACATGCAGCGCGCGCCGGCAGCCTTCGTCGAACGGGGCGTCTGGGTGCGGCCCTTCCGCAACCTCATCTATGTCATGCCACCCTACATCATGCCCTCCGATGCCCTCGCGCAGCTGACCCGGGCCATGGTGGAGGTCGCTGCCCTGGCGGGGGAGTGGGAAGGCTGACTGAAATCCATCGATGGGCTCTTTCCGTGGATGCAGTGGATTCCGTGGCGCTCTTGAACGGCAGTCACCCGCCTGCTCACTGGTCACGAAAGCGCTTGAGCAGATCCCCGTAGGCATCGATGCGCCGATCGCGCAGAAAGGGCCATATGCGCCGCACCTGCTCGCTGCGATCGAGGTCGATCTCGGCCAGCAGCAGCTCCGGTGCCTCACTGCCGGCCTCGGCCAGCAGTTCCCCCTGCGGACCGGCAATGAAACTGGAACCCCAGAACCGTGCTCCGGCGGTCTGGCCCGAGGGATCGGGCTCGAAGCCGACCCGGTTGCAAGCCAGCAGCGGCAGCCCGTTGGCCACGGCATGCCCGCGCTGTACCAGCTGCCAGGCCTGACGCTGGCGCGCCTGTTCCTCGGTATCGTCGTCGGGATCCCAGCCGATGGCGGTGGGGTAGAGCAGCAGCTCGGCGCCGGCGAGCGCCATCAGCCGCGCTGCTTCCGGATACCACTGGTCCCAGCACACCAGCACGCCGAGCCGGCCGACGCGGGTGTCGATGGGCTCGAAGCCCGTGTCTCCGGGCGTGAAGTAGAACTTCTCGTAGTAGCCGGGATCGTCCGGAATGTGCATCTTGCGATAGCGGCCGGCGATCCGGCCGTCGCTGTCCAGCACCACCGCCGTGTTGTGATAGAGCCCCGCTGCGCGCCGCTCGAACAGCGAGGCCACCACGACGCAGCCGTGGGTCTTCGCAGCCTCGGCGAGGCGTTCGCTGCTCGGACCGGGAACGGGTTCGGCCAGATCGCAATGGGCAGTGTCCTCGGTCTGGCAGAAGTAGCGCGTATTGTGCAACTCCTGAAGCAATACCAGCTCGGCGCCGGCCGCCGCGGCCTCGGCGACGCGCGCGAGCATGCGGTCCAGATTGACCAGCGGATCGGCATCCGCCCGTTCCTGGACCAGGGCGACCTTGAGCTTGCGGGACATGGGAATCCTCCCGGGATATGCGGGGCATTCTACCTGCGGCATGACCGCGGCGGGAAGAGCGGGCAGGGGAACTGATGGGCGCGGCGCTGCGCGCCCTTGCCCGTCCTACCAAACTGCATGATGCACAGCGGAGTAGGATGGGCAAAGCGAAGCGTGCCCATCACCCGGTCCGCAAGAATGACGCAGAGGCCGCAGATACACAGAGGCACCGAGCGTGTCATGCATCCGGGCCCGCCTCGGGCCACCCAGTTCCGGGGCGTGGCTCGCGTCTCTGGCCGCTGATTCGCGACTGATGGGCACGGCGCTGTCCGCCTTTACCCATCCTACCGGAACTGTCGGCCAAACAGGATATCGAGAGAGACAGCAGATACAAGGATGGGCAAAGCGAAGCGTGCCCATCAGATAGTCCACGAAGACCGACGAACGGAATCAGGCCGGCACGCCAACCGGAAGCTGCATGGTGGCGCAGTGCAGGCTGCCGTTCTGGGCGATCAATGGCCGGCAGGGAACGGCGACCAGCTTGCGGTCGGGGAAGCAGTCGGCGAGCCGCTCCAGTGCCACCCGATCTGTCGGGTCGTCATAGACCGGTACCAGCACCGCACCGTTGATGATCAAAAAGTTGGCGTATGTCGCCGGCAGGCGTCGGCCATCGGCATCGCGGATGGGCGCAGGGAGGGGAAGCGGCACCAGGCGATAGGGCTGCCCGTCTGCCGTGCGCAATTCGGCAAGTTCGGCCCGCATCCGTGCAAGCGGCTCAAAGTGGGGATCGTCGGCATCCTCGCAGACGACATGGGCTATGGTCTGCGCATCACAGAAGCGCGCCAGGGTGTCGATGTGACCGTCGGTATCGTCGCCCGCGAGCCGGCCATGCGCCAGCCATAATACACGCTCGGCACCCAGCCACTCGCGCAGGCGCTGTTCCAGCCCTCCGGCATCGAGTCCGGGATTGCGTCCGGGGTGCAACAGGCAACTCCGTGTGGTCAGCAGGGTGCCGGCCCCGTCGCTCTCGATGCTGCCGCCCTCCAGCACCAGCGGCACGCGCACCATCTCCACCTCGCCGAAGGCACCCTGTTGGTAGAGACGGGCGGGCACGGCGTCGTCCAGCTCGGCCGGGTACTTGCCACCCCAGCCATTGAAAACGAAGTCGAGCAAGCGGGGGTGACCATCGCGCAAGACGGTGATGGGGCCGTGATCGCGCACCCACACGTCGTTGGAGGGCACGTTGAACAGGGATACCCTTTCCAGATCGACGGCGGCCGCCAGCAGCAGGTCGGCGACATGGGCACGATGACCGGCATCGAAGCAGCTGATCAACACCCGCTCGCGCTCGGCGACGCGCCGGGCGATGTCGACGAAGACGGGTTCGACTTCGGGCAGGGCATCTGCGAAATCCCCCCGGCCATGGGGCCAGGTGAGCAGCACGCCACCCTGGGGTTCCCACTCCGCGGGCAGGCGGACGTGGCGCACGGGCAGGGTTCCGACGTCAGCGAGCGGGACGGTTCACCACCGCGTGGATCACCTTGTCGTACTCGAAATAGACCGTGAACCCGGGATAGACCCAGCGAGTGATGGGCGGGTCGCCCACCGCCGGCATGACCGTCTGCGGCTCGCCGAAGCGGGCCCGAACCTGATCCATGGACATGCCGGCCCGGGGCCGTTCGACACCGGCCGCCTGCTGGACGGCATCGATCACCAGCACCTCGGCCTGGATGCCGGCCAACGGCAGCAGGCACAGCAGGGCGAGAACGGGTTTGGTCGGCAGTCGCATCGATGATCCTCCCTGGTCTGGCGGGCTTTTCCGGCACTATAACACCCCTTCAGGACAGGGGAAACGCGCCCGGCGGCTTCCGTGACAGGGGTCAAGTTCCCGGACCGGCCGCCGACATATCGGCCATGGAAAGGCGTTGTTCCACACTGCTGGTCCTGCTGTCCCTGCTGGCCACCGTGCCCGCTGCCGCCATGACCCAGCGCTATGCCGCCACCCTGGAGGAGGCCCGCTGGCAGGTCGAGCGCGGCACGGGCGAATGCGGGCTGGTGCACGATATCCCGCGCCTGGGCCGGGTGCGCTTCCACCAGCGCTCGGGGCGCCCTCTGGAATTCACCCTCGGGGTGGCGCTGTCGCCGGACCGCCATGACGTGGCCAGGGTGGCGGCCGTGCCGCCGCCCTGGAAACACGACGCCATGCCTCGGGAACTGGGTACCTTGCGCATCGACCGCAGCGTGCAGCCCATCCATGCCGGCCGCACCCTGGCACGCCGCCTGCTCATGGAACTGGAACAGGGCATGTTCACCGAGTTCCACTACCGCGACTGGGCAGATGCCCGTGACGAGGTTACCGTGGTCGTATCCCCGGTTCGCTTCCGCGAGGTGCTGCCTGCCTTCCAGGACTGCGTGGCGGGCCTGATCCAGCTCGACTTCGACCCGCTTGCCGAATATTTCATTCCCTTCCGCACCGACAGCTACCGGCTGCACCGCCTGACCCGGCGTCAGCTCGACCGCATCGTCGCCCAGTACCGCAAGCGCGGCGATGTCGGCCGGATCGTCGTCGGCGGCCATGCCGACGAACGCGGCACCGAACCCTACAACGAGGTGCTGGCGCGCAAGCGGGCCGAGGAGATCCGCCGTTATCTGGTGTCTCGCGGCATCCCCTATTCCAGGATCGAGGTGCGTTCCTACGGCGAACGCTGGCCGGCCAATCCCGGCAAGGACCCTCAGGCACTGGCCGAGAACCGCCGCGCAACCATCTGGTTCACCGAGTAGGCGAATTCAGGCATCGAGCCACAGCACCAGTCCGCCGACACCCACCACCAGCACCACGAAGGGCAGGAAACGCACGGCGATGCGGCTGTCGCCCGCGACCAGCACCAGTACCGCCTTCACCAGCGTATTGACCATGGCAGCCAGGGCGATGCCCTGGGCGGCCACCACGGTCGACACTTCGCTGCCTTGCGCCAGCCGGGCAATGGACAGGGTAATGGCATCCACGTCCGCGAGACCGCTCACGGCCGCCGCTACCAGCACTCCGCGCTCGCCCAGCGCCTTCTGCAGGCCCGCGGTCAACAGCATGACTGCGGCGAGAAAAAGTCCGAACTTGATCGCCGGCAGTAACTGGAAAGGGTTGGTCAGCGGGGCCTCGTCCACTGTGCCGGCGCCACGCCGTGACCAGGCCAGCGCGGCGGCGGCCAGTGCCGTCAAGGTCATGGCCGCGAAGGGCGCAAGCAGCGATCGCAACAATTCCGCGTTCACCACCGCAACCAGCAGCAGCATGCGCGGAAACATGGTGGCAATCGCGACCAGGATGCCCGCGGCGAGCAGCATGGCCGGCAGCCGCTCACGGCTCAGACGCGCCAGGTGCAGGGTGGTGGCGGTGGAGGAGGTCAGCCCGCCCAGCAGTCCGGTGAGCAGGATGCCGCGCCCGGTACCGAACAGCTTGATGCCCACATAGCCGGCAAAGGAGATGCCGGCAATCAGCACCACCAGCCACCAGAGTTCGTAGGGGTTGAGCACCTGCCAGGGACCGAAACCCCGGTTCGGCAGCACCGGCAACATCACCACCGATATGAGCAGCAGCTTGAGCGCCGCCTGCAGCTCGGCCGCCTCCAGGCGCTGCAGCCAGGCATGCAGTACCGGCTTTAGACTGAGCACGAAGGTGGTCAGCACGGCTGCGGCGGCGGCCAGAACGGCCTGATCCCGCATTACCAGCGCGCCCAGGGCAAAGGTGATGAGCGCGGCGATCACCGTGGTAATGCCCTGGTCCTGGCTCCGCTCCAGCCGTCGCAGATGAGCCACGATCAGCAACGCCGCAAAGGCCGCGAAGGCCAGCCCCAGCAGAAGATCCCCCAGCACTTCGGCCAGTTCGGCCCACAGCGCGCCAAGCAAGGCGATCAGGCCGAAGGTTCGGATGCCCGCCAGTCGCGTTCCTTCACCCGCGCCACGCGACTGCCAGCCTCGCTCGACACCGACCAGCAGGCCCAGAGCCAGCGCAACCATCAGATCGATCAGCGTATGCATGGTTTCACTGTATCACCTCCAGGCCCTGTCATCCCTCATCACGGCCATTTGCCAGCCAGCAGGCACTGTGGCATAAAGGCGCGCCATGTCTTCCCGAAAGAAAAAGTCTCGCAAACCGCACACAAAGAAGCGCGGCAGTCGGCCCAAGGGTCCACCCCTGGCCGAGCAGGCCGACCGCCATGAACTCTACGAGCGCTCGGTCCAGGACGTCGCCTTCGAGTTCGAGTTCGTCGACGAAACCTACCAGCGCCTGCGGGGGCGCAAGGCCCGCCTGCTGCGCGAAGACTTCTGCGGTACGGCCGCCATGAGCTGTGAGTGGGTCCGCCAGCGGCCGGACAACCGCGCCATCGGCGTCGATCTGGATGCCGAAGTTCTGGAGTGGGGCCGGCAGCACAATGTCGCGAAGCTCGACGAGGCACAGCAGCAGCGCCTCGAACTGGTCCAGGCCAATGTCATGGAGGTACAGACCGAAGCACCGGACCTGATCATTGCAATGAATTTCAGTTACCAGATCTTCATGGACCGGGATACCCTGCGCAGCTACTTTGCCAAGGTACGCGAGGATCTGGCCGAAGAGGGAGTGTTCATCATCGATGTCTTCGGCGGCTACGAGGCCTACCAGGAGCTGGAAGAGGTCACCAAGCACAAGGGCTTCACCTACGTCTGGGATCAGCACAGCTACGACCCCATCACCGGCGAGATGACCTGCTATATACACTTTCGCTTCCCCGACGGCTCGCGCATGGAGCGGGCCTTCGAATACCACTGGCGGCTGTGGACCCTGCCCGAACTGCAGGAGATACTCAAGGAGGCCGGCTTCGCCCGCACCACCGTGTACTGGCAGGGCGAGGACGAGGACGGCGAGCCCGACGGCAACTTCCAGCCCGCCACCCGCGGCGACGCCGATCCCGGCTGGATCGCCTTCATCTCTGCCGAGAAATAGCCCGCCAGGCGCCGGTGTCCCGCCGGCACGGAAACGGCCTTTCCCTGAATTTGTCGTGGGGCAATAGCGTCCCCTTCTGTTCGCTGCCACCAGAACAGCCTGACATTAAGTCCTTTGTTCAACTGGATATGAACATTTTCTCGAGATGAACTCATTGACTGGTTCGGCCCGCCCCTGCGAGGGGGCGCTGTCAACTGCTGGACGCCCGCCTGATCGGTGACACCCCGCGTGCTCGCCGGCTTCCTCGCTCAGCTCGGCCTGTTCCGGCAGGAGCTGCAACGCGCACTGACCCGGGACGATCGCGAAATGCTGCGCAGCCTGCTGCACAAGCACAAGTCCTCGGCTCGCTCGGTGGGCACCATGACGCTCGGCAATGCCTGCGCCGAGGGCGAGCGGCTCTGCCGGGAAGGCGACGCCAGCGCGCTCGAGCGGATGCTGGCAAACCTGTTCACCGAAATCGACCGCGCCGAGCAGGCCCTGCAGCGGCTCGCGCACGATGCCCGGGGGCCTGACAGCGGGCAGGCGCTGCACTATCTTTTTTTGGACAGGCTGACATCTTCACGTTGCAGAAAAGGGGGAAGTAATGGAGACAACAGTCGTTCTGGTCACCGACGGCTCGCACGAAGCCGATGCGGTCGAGGCCGCGCTGAAGGAGGACGTTTCGGACCTGCGCCGCACCGCCGACGAGGCCGAGGCCGCGCGCATCCTCGACAGCGAGGATGTGGCGGTGGTGGTGTACGGGCTTGCCTCGCTGCAGGATGCCGTGGCCATGCAGGTCAACCTCTATGGTGCTGGTTGCCGAGGACGACATAAAGAACGCCTTCGACTACTGCATCCGCGACATCTTCGACGACTACGCCGCGGCCACGCCGCTGCAGGACATCCATCACATCCGCCTGTCCGTCCATCTTGCCGTGCAACGCCGGGCAACGGAACAGGAGGCCAGGGCCGAAGCCGCCCGCGCCGCGGATGCCCTGGACGAGGCCCGCAACCGCACCGAGGGCACCAAGAAGGTGGTGGAGCGTTCGCAGACCGAGCTGGGCGACACCCTCGCCGACGAGATCGCCGGCCTGGCCGCCGAGATGAAGAGGCCCGAAATGGCGGACACCGTGAAGGTGGTCGACGAGAGAAAACTCGACACCCGCCTGCGTAACTTCACCGAAACCCGCGTCAAGCCCGCCGTGGAGCGTAGCCGTGCCAGCATACACGCCGCTCTCAACGAAATGGCCGAGGTGTTCGCCCGCAAGTACGAGGAGCACGTGGGCGGCCGGTCACGCCGCGCCAGTGCCGCACCTGCGGCCCCGGCAAAGCCTGCAGCGGAACCGGCCAAGCGCCAGGCACCCGCTGCCGACAAGGGCAAGGGTGCACACATCCTCGTCGTCGTCGACGACCCCACCTATGGCGAGATCGTCAAGGACTTCCTGGAGGAAGCCGGGTTCCGGGTCACGCTGTCGCCCAACGGCCAGCAGGCGCTGACGCTGATGGCGCGCGAGCGACCCGCTCTGGTACTGATGGACTTCGAGATGCCAGTGATGAACGGTGCCGAGACCACACGACGCATGAAGGCCCACCCCATGCTGCGCAACATCCCGGTCATCATGCTCACCGGCCACAGCGGGAAGGCGGTCATCCAGGCCAGCCTCAAGGCCGGGGCCGCGGACTTCATCCTCAAGCCCGGAGAGCGCGCCTCCATGACCAACAAGATCCTCGCTCACCTGCCCTGAACCGGCCCACAGCCCCAAAAATACTTGATATCCCGATAAGGCGTGACTGCACCTCTCTGTAATTCAAGGGGTTTTGCCGGGTACGCCTTGATTCGGGGCATGATCGCGAAAAAATCTTCCATGGTATGATGCCGGGAATTTCCGGTAGCCCCGCGCGGCGCCACCAGCCACGCCCGGAAGTCCTGCCGGAGGCGCATGGCGCGCCGACGAATTCCGACAACAGGCACCACAGGAGAGAAGCCCCATGATCAATCCCGTCGGCTCCGACGAACTCAAGCCGCTGTTCGTCTATGACCCGGAAGAACACGATGCCCTGATGCACGAGGCAGAATCCCTGCCCTCGGTGGTGGTCAGCTCCGCGACCGCCGGCAACGCCGTCATGCTCGGCGGCGGCTACTTCTCGCCGCTGCCCGGCTACATGAACGTCGCCGATGCCGTCAGTGTCGCCGAGACCATGAAGACAACCGATGGCCTGTTTTTCCCGGTGCCCGTGCTCAACCTGCTGCCGGACGTCTCCGCCATCGAGGGCGCGAAGCGCATTGCGCTGCGCGACCCCAACGTCGAGGGTAACCCGATCATCGCCGTACAGGACGTGGAGGCCATCGAGGAAGTCAGCGACGCACAGATGCAGCTGATGACCGAAAAGGTCTATCGCACCACCGATCCCGAGCACCCCGGCGTCGCGGCCTTCAACAGCCAGGGCCGCTTTGCCGTCTCCGGCCCGATCAGGGTGCTGAACTTCAGCTACTTCATCACCGACTTCCCGGACACCTTCCGCACCGCAGTCGAAATCCGCAACGAGATCAAGGAGCGTGGCTGGAACAAGGTCGTCGCCTTCCAGACCCGCAACCCCATGCACCGCGCGCACGAGGAACTCTGCCGCATGGCCATGGACGCGGTCGGCGCCGACGGCCTGGTGATCCACATGCTGCTGGGCAAGCTCAAGCCCGGCGACATCCCCGCCCCGGTGCGCGACGCCGCCATCCGCAAGATGGTGGAACTCTACTTCCCGCCCAACACCGTGATGATCACCGGCTACGGCTTCGACATGCTCTATGCCGGCCCGCGCGAGGCCGTGCTGCATGCCTACTTCCGCCAGAACATGGGTGCGACCCACTTCATCATCGGTCGCGACCATGCCGGCGTGGGCGACTACTACGGCGCCTTCGACGCCCAGACCATCTTCGACACCGACGTGCCGAAGGGCGCCTTGCAGATCGAGATCTTCCGCGCCGACCATACCGCTTATTCGAAGAAGCTGAATAAGGTGGTGATGATGCGCGACGCGCCGGATCACACCAAGGAAGACTTCGTGCTGTTGTCCGGCACCAAGGTCCGTGAGATGCTGGGGCAGGGCATCGCGCCGCCGCCGGAGTTCTCGCGTCCGGAAGTGGCCAAGATCCTCATGGACTACTACCAGAGCCTGAACAAGGAAGCCGGCTGATCCCGGCCGCTTTCTCTGCTCTACCGACGCCGGGCGCAACGCCCGGCGTTTTTTCCGGCCCGCGAAAACCTGATGGGCGCGCTTTGCTTTGCCCATCGCCTCAACGAGACGCCCGCTCCCACACAGATCAGATCTCGACCCCGAACCAGACCTGCATCAGCCGCCCGAACAGATAGGCCAGCCCCGCCGCGGCAAAACCCGACAGCGTCATCTCCAGGATCTTGGTCCGCGGCGGGATGCCCGACAGGGCCGACACCAGCCCGCCCACCGTCGCCAGCGCCGTGCCGGCCAGCAGCACAGAACCCGCCAGCGCCACCAGCGACTGCTCGGCCAGGAAGTAGGGCAGCACCGGAAAGATCACCCCGAGCAGATAGGCCAGCCCGGTGAAGAAGGCCGAGCGCCATTCGTTCTCCGTCACCGGCTCGATCAGCAGGCGGCCGATGGTTTCCGTATCCGCGCCCAGACGACCGGCCAGTTCCTCGCCGACCTCGGCGGGCAGTCCCGTCTCCGCCAGCCGCTCCCGGAAGCGATCGCGGGCCCGCTCCGGCGCCACCGCAAACAGGATCTCCATCTGCCGCCGGTTGGCCTCGTTCACCTGCCGCTGCGACCGCACCGAAATGAAGGCGCCGATGCCCATGGACAGCGCCCCCGCGATGCCCACGATCAGGCCGCTGACGCCCACCAGCAGCGGATTGCCCGGATAGGCCGCCGACAGGCCCGTGACCGCGCCCAGGATTTCCACCAGCCCGTCGTTCATGCCCAGGATGAAGTCGCGCACGTTGGCCAGCCCCGCACCCTCGGCCTCGCGGCGGAAACTGGCCTCGTGCTCCAGTTCGTCGAGGATGATGTCGTGCAGGCGCTGGCGCACGGCCTCGTGCAGATCCGGTTCCTGCCATACCGCAAAGTAATCCTGCGCCGCACCCGTCTCGCCCAGTTCCAGCGTGCCGATCACCAGCCGCGGGGGCAGAAACCACAACAGCACCGCCACCACCGCCAGCCGCAAGCGCGGTGGCCGAACCGCGGGTAGGGCGCCGCCCAGGGCCTGGATGCGCTCCGCCCAGAAGTCCGCATGACGCCGCTCGGTGGCGGCGGTGCGCTCCAGCAGCGCGCGCAGTGCCGGGTCACGCACCCGCGCGGCGAGGCCGCTGTAGGTGAGATGGTCGCCCATCTCGCTCTGGTAGAAGCGCTGCAGTCGCATCAGTTCCTGTTCCCGGTTCATTTTTCTTCCCCTGTTTGCCATGCACCTGCCTGCGCTGGGGTATGATGGCAGTAGCCCGCGATTCAAGCGCACGGCCCGCCCGGCAAAGGATGCCTCCATGACCACGGATTCAGAGCCCTTCCGTTTCGAACAAATCCACATCGACGCGGCCCGCAACGCCACCGACGACTTCAACCTGTTTCATGATCCGCTGCGTTGGCAACGCCTCGCCGGCAATCCCTTCTGTGGTCCCATCGTACTGGGATTCCAGCTCGTGTGTCTGGCCGAGGGCTGGCTGCGGGGGCAGGGCATCATCACCGACGACGGCCCGGCCTTCGTCAACGGCCAGTACCAGTTCGCCAGTGCACTGCGCCCGGGAGAAAGCGCCCGCATCGAAGCCGGCCGTCCGCGCATCGAGGCCGACCGGCGAAGCTGCAGGCTGCTGGTGCGTGGTCCCTCCGGCCTGATACTGCGGGGCCAGATTCAGCAGGAACCCGAGGCCCGCCATGTGCCGGAGGGCGCGCCGGCCATCGCGCCCGATGCGCTCGCGCGCCAGCCCGACCGCTCCTGGTTCGGAAACAGCGGCTGGTTTCTGAAGCACAAGTACATGAACACCGGCAACGCCAAGAACTTCCTCTGCGGGTCACGGGTGGAACAGACCCGCTTCATCGACGAACTCGAGGATCGCGTGCGCTTCCCCGACAGCTTTCCCGCCGCGCTCATCTCCTGCGCCCTGCTGGAACGCGCCCGCAGCGAAGGGCACGACTTCGAGCGTGAGCCCATGGTCTACACCCAGCACCGCATCAGCATCGACCAGCGTGGCATGGCGCGGCTCAAGAGCAACGACCGCGTCAGCCTGCTGGTCGGTCCGCCCCGGCAACAGGCCGCCGGCCGCGGCCTCGGCGCCCAGGCCGTGCGCCAGCAGACCCATGGCTGCCTCGTCCTCGACCAGCAGGGCCAACCCCTGGTGCGGGCACTCATCAGCCTGTCGCCGCTGAGCGCGCTGCGGGAGGGCAACGCTTGAGCCGTCAGGGGAAATTGCCGAGGATATCGGCGTAAAGGAGATTGCTTCCTTGAACCGTCATGGATAATGGCACGAAAGGAGGAGCGCATAGGGTGCGCGAATTGAGGCAGGGCGGCCGCCCGAAGGCTGCCAGTGGCAGGGATCCCTGGGCCTGGGCCAGCCGCTGGCTTATGATGCTTCGCCGGTCCGGCGACAAGCGGGCCGATTCAACGGCCCGTCACAAGGCGACCACAGATGACGAACATGCAGAGCAGCGAAAAGTGACCTCCAGACTCCCCGACAACTCCCGGCTGCAGTCCATCACGACCGAAGACGTCGATTCGGCGCTGCAGATGCTGAAACAGCACGTGCAGGGTGCGGAGATCGGGCCGCTGGTGGCCGCGCTGGAAGCCTTGAAGGAGAATCCCCAGGACAGGGGCCGCCAGGAGGCAGTGGCAGAGGCCTTCGATGCGCTGGGCATCGTGCAGGGGGCGGTGTTGACCTATGCGCCCTTGCTGCAGTTGTTCGTGTCGGTTGATCCGTTCGACGATTGAGTGGTGGTTGTGTGATGGGCGCGGCCTTTCGGGCCTTTGTCCATCCTGCGGCAACTGCAGTTGGAATGACTGATGCTTTTGATGGGCACGCTTCGCTTTACCCATCCTACGAGAGGCTGCGAGAGGCGTTCCGGTAGGATGGGCAAAGTCGCGTAGCGACGTGCCCATCAACTGCGGTGGTCAATAACGCCCCCGGATCCGCGGAAAGGCGAGGCAGTCAGGCCTCGATCACCCGGGGCTCCCCTGCCTCATATTTAACATAATATACATTATACGCACTATCCGAGGCAGGTCGGGCGGTACAGGATGACCGTCAGATCATCCGGATGCCCGCTGTCGCCCGCCATCACGGCGGCGGTTTCTTCCATCAGTCCGCACAGGGCGCGCTCGATCGGGCCCTTGCGCACCCGCTCGACGACCTGTTCGATGGGCAGATTGTCGGTGAGCCCGTCGCTGGCGATCAGCACCGTGTCGCGTGCTTGCAGGCGAATGCGTGGCCCGATCTCCATGTGCATGTCCCGGCTGCCGACGATGTTCGATACCAGGTGCCGGTTCTCGGCATACCATGCGGGATCATCCTCCTCGATCACGACCCCGGATGCCGCCGCGTAGCCGGTCGGCGAATGGGCCATCACGTACTGGCGGATGCGTCCCCGTTGTCCGGTGACCAGGATGGGCGAATCGCCCACATGGAAGCTCTGTGCCACGCCATCGGCGATCTGCACCACGGCGAGCGTGGTCGCGGCCCCGCTGCCCAGCCCCAGCACCACCTCGTTGGCCGCCTCGATGCCGCCCAGCACCGCGGCCCGCACCTGCTCGGGCGCCTGGGAATCCAACCCGGCAACGGCTTGCGCGATCGTGGTGACGGCCAGGCGCGAGGCGTCCCGGCCGGCCGGACAGCCGCCGACGCCATCGGCCAGTATCAGCACACCGTCCCGTGACCCCAGCGGCACCGCGGCCAGCGCGTCCTCGTTCGGGCCTTCCCTGGCGGGCGACTTGCGGGTAGCCAGCGCGACACAGCCGCCGGCGAACCGCAACGGCCCCTCCATCAGAGCCTCCTGATCGGCAAATACTATCGTTTTTTCAATTGACTCCATTTGATTTCTGAACTGATTTGTCTTCTTGGATCAGGACCAGCGCAGGTTTTCCAGGTACAGCCGCAGCTGCCCGGCAGTGCGGTACTTGCGAAGGATCAGGCTGCGCTTGAGGCCGCAGCAGATGGCCTTGATCTCGGGCGGCTGGCGCGCATAGTGGCGTTGTCCGCCCAGGGCATCGTAGAAGATGCGGATCAGGTCCAGTACATCATTGCGTATGCCCTCGGCGTTGGAACGGCTCCAGGCGAACATGTCGATGAGCTTGAGTTCGAAGCCCAGCCCGTGGCGTTCGACGATGATGTTGTCGGCGTGCAGATCACCGTGGTATTCGCCGGCGGCGTGCACGCACTCGAGGCCAAGCGCAAGATGGTACAGCAGGTGCAGGGCCTGGAAGGGTTGCAAGCGCTGGCCGGGCTGGCGGGCAACGAAGGCATCCAGCAACTCCCCTTCCACATATTCCGAGACCAGGGCCGAGATCATGCGACCATCGAGTTCCAGTCGCTCGCGCGTGTAGTACTGGATGACGATCGGGCAGTGCCTCAGCTTGTGCAGCTTGCGGGCATAGCGCCTGAGAGCACTGTCGCGCGGATTGCGTTGGGGAAAGAAAAGCTTCAGCGTGCGCTCGATGCGGGTGCCAAGCTCGAGCACCAGGTAGACCTCGCCCTCCCAGCCAGCCCCCAGCCGTTCCAGCACCCGGTACTTGCCGAGCAGCGTGCTGCCGGGCTCCAGATCGAATGCCGTGATACGCTTGCCACGTGCCCCCGCCATCGATTTTCACCCTCGACCGTGACGATCAAAACGCTTGCGTTATTAACCCGCATATTGCACCAGGGCGGAAGCGGGCGGCAGGCAACCTGTTGTCCTGGCGGGCAATGAACCGGATTTCGTGGCCATGGCCCGGAGCGCGATTTGCGCCTGCCCGCTTCCTGCTGCGGCCCTGGCGGATTTTCGCTCGGCCTCGCATCTCGGTAGCCCCCGTGGATCGAAGAGCCGGGCTCGGAAGCGGGCCGGGTTCTCTGCGACCTCAGATTCCGGAGCGCAGGATATTTTTTGCAGGAAATCGCGCCAGGACCGGCGCTTCAGAGCATACCGCAACGGATGAAGTTTGCGAGGCATGACGGAAAATCAGTGCATATCACCCAGAGCATGGCTTCGCGTCATCGAATTTCGGCAAGGGCAGAGACAGCTCAGCCGCGCTCGCCAGACCCCCCGCCCAGACGCGCCAGCACGTCATCTGGCCGGAGGGTGCCGCGCAGCTTCGCGGTAAGCTGCTTGAGCAGTTCGTCACCCGCGTTGCGACCGCAGGTGTCATTGACCACCTTGAACTGGTCGAGGCCGAGATGGCGCACTGCATGTTCCACCGACTCGCGGCGGCAAAATCGGCGAAACTTGAGGCGAAATCGCCGGGTTTGTGGCAGGCTCGGGAAAAAATCGGGGGAAGCCCATGAAAAACGACGCGTTGCAGGATCTTTTTGCAGTGGAACCGGAGATCATCTATCTCAACCACGCCGCCGTCGCGCCCTGGCCTGTCCCGGTGCAGGAGGCCGTGTGCCGCTTCGCGCGGGAGAATGCGCACGCGGGGTCGCGGCACTATCCGCGTTGGCTGGCCACCGAGCAGCGGCTGCGCGAACGCGCCGCGCGCCTGCTGGGCGTCGAGGGCACGGACGGCATCGCCCTGGTCAAGAACACCTCCGAGGGCCTGTCCTTCGTCGCCCACGGGCTGGACTGGCAGCCGGGCGACGAGGTCGTGATCCCGGCCGGCGAGTTCCCCTCCAACCGCATCGTCTGGGAATCGCTGGCCCCGCAGGGCGTGGTGGTCCGCGAGGTGGCGCTCGACTTCGCACAGCCCGAGGCCGCGCTGATGGCCGCCTGCGGACCGGCCACCCGGTTGATGTCGGTGAGCGCGGTGCAGTACGCCAGCGGCCTGCGCCTCGATCTCGACCGGCTGGGCGCCTACTGCCGCGAGCACGACATCCTGTTCTGTATCGATGCCATCCAGTGGCTGGGCGCCCTGCCCTTCGATGCGGTGGCCGCGCGGGCGGATTTCGTTGTCGCCGACGGTCACAAGTGGCTGCTCGCCCCGGAGGGGCTGGGGCTGTTCTTCTGCCGCGAGGCCCTGCTGGACCGGCTGAAGCTGCACGAGTACGGCTGGCACATGGTGGCCCATCCGGGCGAGTTCGACCGGCGCGACTGGGCGCCCGCCGCCAGTGCCCGGCGCTTCGAGTGTGGCAGCCCCAACATGCTCGGCGTGCACGCCCTCGACGCCGCCCTGGGACTGCTGCTGGAGATTGGCCTGGACCGGGTCGCGGCGCGGATCGCGGAACGGACGGACCGGCTGGTGGCCGCCCTCGCCGACGACGACCGCTTCCGCCTGCTCAGTCCGGCCTCGCGGGAACGCCGCGCCG
Source organism: Thiohalobacter sp. (assembly GCF_027000115.1). Classification (NCBI taxonomy): domain Bacteria; kingdom Pseudomonadati; phylum Pseudomonadota; class Gammaproteobacteria; order Thiohalobacterales; family Thiohalobacteraceae; genus Thiohalobacter; species Thiohalobacter sp. The sequence goes on from NZ_JALTON010000013.1 coordinate 26,250, forward strand.
GCATCGTCACCTTCGCACCGCTGCGGGAGACGCCGGAGGCCCTGTTCGAGCGTCTGCAGGCCGCCGGGGTCCAGTGCGCGCTGCGTGGCGGCGGGGTGCGGCTGTCGCCCCATTTCCATACCCCCATGGCACAGATCGAACGGGTGCTGGCACTGCTGGAAGAAGGGCCGGCTTCACAAAATTGACGTTTTTTCAGATAGCTTTGGTCCCGAAGCTAAGTCCGGGGCCCGCGCGGCCGATAAAGCTGTCAGGAAACCCGTGGCCGGTGACGGGGTCTCAATTGATGGGACGACACCCACGGAGGCACGATGCGGTTCGGATTCAAGGCGTGGCTGGGACAGGCACTGAGTCGGTGGCTGACGGCCGAGCAGCCGCACGACCGCACGCCGCTGTGCGATTTCGAGCGCCTGCGCTACGAGATCCGTCCCGCCGACGTGCTGCTGGTCGAGGGCCGTTCCCGGGTCAGCGAGGTGATCAAGAACATCACCCAGAGCCCCTGGACCCATTCCGCGCTCTACATCGGCCGGCTGGCCGACATCGATGATCCGACCGTGCGCGAGCACGTCTCCTATCTCTACGACGGCGATCCCAACGATCAACTGGTGATCGAGGCCCTGCTCGGAGAGGGCACCATCGTCAACCCGCTGGACAAGTACGAAAAGGATCACCTGCGCATCTGCCGGCCGGCGGGGCTTTCGCGTTCCGATGCCCAGGCGGTGATTGCGCATGCGGTCAATCATCTCGGCTGCGACTATGACATCCGTCAACTGCTGGACCTCGCGCGCTTCCTGTTCCCCTATGGCCTGCTGCCCAGGCGCTGGCGATCCAGTCTGTTTGAGCACAATGCCGGCATTCCCACCCGCACCGTCTGCTCATCGATGATCGCGGCCGCCTTCGACCATGTGCACTTTCCCGTGCTGCCCGTGGTCCAGCGCGCCGAGGACGGCCGGTTGCGCCTGTACAAGCGCAATGCCCGGCTTTACACCCCTCGCGACTTCGACTACTCCCCCTACTTCGAGATCATCAAATATCCCTATGTGGGCCTGGAGGATCGTGCCCTCTATCGATCACTGCCCTGGGACGAGGAAGGCCAAGTATGCAACGACCAGGGTGACTGTTTCGTGCCGGTATCACGGGAAAACAGGGCCGCGGCCCTCGACGACGCCCGCGATCCGGTCGACCTGCAACCGAAGGACGCCGCGCAGTAGCGCAGTCGAAACGCGGCGCCCACCTATTAACCCGGCAACCAAATATATCGTGTTCAGGATGCAGAGAAAGGCGGTGAACAAGGCGTGGCTCACAGGCAATGGCCCTGCCCTTGGCAAGAGCCACAACGCAGTGCAGGGGCTTTCTCTGCATCCCTGACAGGTTCAAGATCAAGGGAAAGGCCGGGCTGTACCGGCCCACAGTCTGCGTTGTCGTCGCTTGCTGTAGGGGTGCTACAGCGGCGCGCCGACGCCTTGTTGTGGACCGGCACAGCCCGGCTGAACACGACATATTTGGTTGCCGGGTTAATAAAAGGAGGCGCGCATGACCCTCTTCGAGATCGGCATCCTGCTCCTGACCCTGGGGTTGCTGGCCGCGTTGCGTGCCTCCGGCCGGCTGTGGGTGGGCACGCTGACAGTGCTCTGGCTGCTGTGGCTCCCCACCGGTCCCGGTGCGCCGGCTGCCATCGCCGCCCTGCTGCCGGTCGCCGTGCTGGCGGTGCTGGTCCTTCGCCCCGACCTGCGCCGGCAGTGGCTGAGCCGCCCGCTGCTGACCGCCTTCCGCAATACCCTGCCGCCCATGTCCGACACCGAGCGCGAGGCGCTGGAGGCTGGCACCGTGGGCTGGGAGCGGGAGCTGTTCAGCGGCCGACCCGACTGGCAACAGCTGTTCGATCGTCCGCTCAGCCGGCTCACGCCAGAGGAGCGGGCCTTCCTCGAAGGACCTGTCAATGAACTCTGCGCCATGGTCGACGACTGGCGGGTGACCCATGAGGACTTTGACCTGCCCCCCGAGGTCTGGGACTTCATCAAGCGCAACGGTTTCTTCGGCATGATCATCCCCCGCGAGTACGGCGGGCTGGCGTTCAGCGCCGAGGCGCACAGCCGGGTGGTGGCGCGCATCGCCGGCCGCAGCATCACCGCCGCGGTTACGGTCATGGTGCCGAACTCGCTGGGACCGGCCAAGCTGCTGCTGCACTACGGCACCGATGCGCAGAAGGCACATTATCTGCCCCGGCTGGCGCGCGGCGAGGAAATCCCCTGCTTCGCCCTCACCGGGCCCGAAGCCGGCTCCGATGCCGCCTCGCTGCCGGACCGCGGCGAGGTCTGCCGTGGCCAGTGGCAGGGCGAGGAAGTGGTCGGCATCCGCCTCAACTGGGAGAAGCGCTACATCACCCTGGGGCCGGTCGCCACCGTGCTCGGGCTGGCCTTCCACCTCTACGACCCCGAGCACCTGCTCGGGGAACAGGAAGACCTGGGCATCACCCTGGCGCTGATTCCCACCGACACCCCCGGCATCGACATCGGCAACCGCCACTTCCCGCTCAACATTGCCTTCCACAACGGCCCCAATCGCGGCCACGACGTGTTCATTCCGCTGGACTGGATCATTGGCGGCCCCGAGCGCGCGGGCCAGGGCTGGCGCATGCTCATGGAATGCCTCGCCGACGGCCGCGCCATCTCGCTGCCGGCGCTGAGCACGGGCGCCGGCATGCTGGCCTCGCGCGCCACCGGCGCCTACGCCGCGGTACGCAAGCAGTTCAAGCTGCCCATCGGCCGCTTCGACGGCGTCGGCGCGGCGCTGGCCGCCATCGCCGGGAACACCTACCTGATGCAAGGTGCCCGCGCGCTCACCTGCAGCATGCTCGATCAGGGCGAGAAGCCCTCGGTGGCCTCGGCGATCGTCAAGTACCACATGACCGAACGCATGCGGGTGTTGATCAACCACGCCATGGACATCCAGGGTGGCAGCGGCATCTGCCTGGGACCGCGCAACTTCATCGGCCGCGTCTACCAGGCCCTGCCCATCAGCATCACGGTGGAGGGCGCCAACATCCTCACCCGCAACCTGATCATCTTCGGCCAGGGCGCGGTGCGCTGCCATCCCTATGTCCATGCCGAGATGGAGGCCGCCGCCGACCCCGACGCCACACGAGCACTGGAACGCTTCGATGCAGCCTTCTTCGGCCACGTGTCGCTGGCCCTGTCCAATGCCGTGCGCTCGCTGTTCCATGGCCTGACCGATGGCTGGCTGGCCCGGGTGCCCAACCCCTGCGGCTGTCGCCGCCAGCTCCAGCGCCTGACCCGGCTGAGCGCCGCGCTGGCCTGGGCCTCCGAGGTCGCCATGCTGACCCTCGGCGGGAGCCTCAAGCGCCGCGAGCGGCTGTCGGCGCGCCTCGGCGATGTACTGAGCTATCTTTATCTGGCCGGCGCCGCGATACGCTGGCATGCCGAACACGGCTGTCCCGAGGAGGACCGTCCGCTGATGCGCTGGGTCATGGACGATTGCGTCGCCCGCTCCCAGCAGGCGCTGCACGAGTTCTGCCGCAACCTGCCGTTGCGCCCCGCCGGCTGGCTGCTGCGCCTGTGGCTGCTGCCCTGGGGCACGCATCCCGGTCCCGACGACCGGCTCGAGCGCCAGGTCGCCGACCTGCTGCTGGCGCCCGGCCCCGCGCGCGACCGCCTCACCGAAGGGCTCTACGTGCCCGACGGTCTCGACCAACCGCTGGGCCGGCTCGAGGACGCCCTGCGCAAGGCCCGCGACGCGGCACCCGTACTGGCGCGGATGCGCCGCGCCATGCGCAAGGGCGAGCTGCCGAAAGGCGATCCCGAGCAGCTGCTGGACGCAGCGCTCGAGGCCGGCGTCATCGACGCCGACGAGCGCGCCGCGGTGGAAGCCGCGGTGGCCGCACGCCGCGAGGTCATCCAGGTCGACGAATTTCCCCCCGAGGCCCTGAAAAGGAGACAGGCATGAGCACCGTTGCCGATCCCGGCCTGAACGGCCGGCCGGTTCATGTGGTGGATGGCGCGCGTTCGCCCTTTCTCAAGGCGCGCGGCGAACCCGGCCCCTTCACCGCGGCCGACCTGGCGGTGCAGGCCGCGCGCGGCCTGTGCCTGCGCCAGCCCTTCCCCCCCGAGGCCTTCGACGAGGTGGTCGCCGGCTGCGTGATGCCCGGCCCCGACGAGGCCAACATCGCGCGCGTGGTGGCGCTGCGGCTGGGCTGCGGCGAACGCGTCCCCGCCTTCACCGTGCAGCGCAACTGTGCCTCGGGCATGCAGGCACTGGATACGGCGGCGCGCAACATCGCCTCGGGGCGCTCGGACCTGGTCCTGGCCGGCGGCATCGAGGCCATGAGCCACGCACCGGTATTGCTGGGCACCGCCATGGTCGCCTGGCTGGCGGGCTGGAACAACGCACGCAACTGGCAGGCGCGGCTGCGCCAGCTCGCTCGCCTGCGGCCGAAGCATCTGGCCCCGGTCATCGGCCTGCTGCGCGGCCTGACCGACCCCGTGGTCGGCCTGTCCATGGGTCAGACCGCGGAGATCCTCGCCCATCGCTTCGGCATCGACCGCGAGGCCATGGACCGCTTCGCGCTCGAAAGCCATCGCCGCCTGGCCGCGGCACAGGACGCCGGTCATCTGGTCGAGATCGAACCCGTCTATGATCGCCATGGCAAGGTCCATCTCGCCGACGACGGCCTGCGCCGCGACACCTCCATGGAGTCGCTGGCGAAACTGCGCCCGGTGTTCGACCGGCCCTTCGGCCTGGTCACCGCCGGCAACAGCGCCCAGATCACCGATGGCGCGGCCTGGCTGATCCTGGCCTCGGAAGCGGCGGTGGCGCAATACGACCTGCCGGTGCTGGGGCGGCTGGTGGATTCGAGCTGGGCCGGTTTGGATCCAGCGCAGATGGGTCTGGGCCCGGTGCATGCCATGGCCCCGTTGATGCAGCGCCACGGGCTGGACAGCGGCGACATCGACTACTGGGAGATCAACGAGGCCTTCGCCGCGCAGGTGCTCGCCTGCCTCGCGGCCTGGACCGATGACGACTATTGCCGCGCGGAACTGGGACGTGATACTGCCTTCGGGCCGATCGATCGCGAACGCCTGAACGTCGACGGCGGTGGCATCAGTCTCGGCCATCCGGTCGGTGCCAGCGGCGCACGCATCGTGCTGCACCTGCTCCATGTGCTCAGGCGCAACGGTGCCCGCCGCGGCATCGCCAGCCTGTGCATCGGCGGCGGCCAGGGCGGCGCCATACTGGTCGAGAACGAGGGCGCGACGGCATGAGCGACTGGCAGCACTGGAAACTGGAACGCGACGACGACGGCATCGCCTGGCTGGCCGCCGACCGCGCCGGCAGCAGCACCAACGTGCTGGACGAGGCCGTGCTCACCGAGCTGATCGCGGTGCTGGATCATCTAGCCGCAGATGCCCCGCGCGGGCTGGTGCTGTATTCGGCCAAGCCCGGCGGCTTCATCGCCGGGGCCGACATCCGCGGCTTCCGCGGCATCCGCGACCGCGATCTGGCGCTGGACTTCATCCGCCTGGGCCAGCGCGCGGCCGATCGCCTCGAGGCCGTGCCCTGGCGCACGGTCGCCATGATCCACGGCTTCTGCCTGGGCGGGGGCATGGAGCTGGCGCTGGCTTGCGACCACCGCGTGGCCCGTGACGACGATGCCACCCGGCTGGGACTGCCCGAGGTCCGGCTGGGCATCCACCCCGGCTTCGGCGGCACCCTGCGCTCGGTGCGTCTGCTCGGCGGCCTGCCGGCGCTGGAGCTGATGCTCACCGGCCGTGCCCTGCGCGCGCGCCAGGCCCGCAAGCTGGGGCTGGTGGACCACGCGGTACCGGAACGCCACCTCCGGCGCGCCGCCCGCCGACTCGCGCTCGAGGGCGGCCGGTCGCATCGCCCGGACTGGAAGGCGCGCCTGTCCAACCAGCCGCTGGTGCGACCGCTGCTGGCGAAGGTGCTGCATGCGAGGACGGCCCGCAAGGCGCGTCCCGAACACTACCCGGCACCGCATGCGCTGATCGATCTCTGGCGCGACCATGCCGACGACCCGGCGCGCATGCTGGAGGCCGAGGCCGAGTCGGTGGCGCGGCTGATCGTCGGCGACACCGCGCAGAACCTGGTCCGGGTGTTCTTCCTGCAGGAACACCTCAAGGGCCTGGCGAAGCAGGTCGACTTTTCGCCGGCCCATGTACACGTGGTGGGCGCCGGCGTCATGGGCGGCGACATCGCCGCCTGGTGCGCCCTGCGCGGGCTGCGGGTCACCCTGCAGGACCAGACGCCCGAACGCATCGCCCCGGCCGTCGGTCGCGCGCACAGGCTGTTCTGCGAGCGCCTGCGCGACCCGCGTGCCGTGACTGCGGCCTTCGACCGCCTGATTCCCGATCCCACCGGCCGCCATGCCGGCCATGCCGATCTGGTGATCGAGGCCATCTTCGAGGACGCCGATGCCAAACGGGCGCTGTACCGGGACCTGGAGCCGCGGCTGAAGCCCAAGGCCTTCATCGCCACCAATACCTCGAGCATTCCGCTGGAGGCGCTGGCCCCCGCACTGGAACGACCGGAACGACTGGTCGGCCTGCACTTCTTCAATCCGGTGGCGAAGATGCAGCTGGTCGAGATCGTGCGCGGCCAGGACAGCGCCGACGAGGTGATCGACCGCGCCATGGCCTTTACCCGCCGCATCGACCGCCTGCCGCTGCCGGTGGCGAGCCGGCCCGGCTTTCTGGTCAACCGCATCCTCATGCCCTACCTGCTGGAAGCGGTCGAGCTGGTCGAGGAAGGCGTGCCCGGCAGCCTCGTCGATCGTGCCGCGCTGGACTTTGGCATGCCCATGGGACCCATCGAACTGGCCGACACCGTGGGCCTGGACATCTGCCTACACGTCGCCGAGATCCTCGGCAAGGCCTTCGACCAGGCGCTGCCGGCACGATTGCAGGAGCTGGTCGATGCCGGCCGGCTGGGCCGCAAGAGCGGCCAGGGCTTCTACCGCTGGCGCAAGGGCAGGCCCATCAAGCCCAAGGCACCCTCGGGCTACCAGCCGCCGGCCGACCTCACCGACCGCCTCATCCTGCGCATGCTCAACGAGACCGTGGCCTGTCTGCGTGAACAGGTGGTGGCAGACGAGGAACTGGCCGATGCCGGCATGATCTTCGGCACCGGTTTTGCACCCTTCCGCGGCGGGCCGGTGCATTATATCCGCAGCGAGGGCGTCAAGGACCTGAAGATCCGGCTGCACGATTTGACCGCCCGCCACGGCTCGCGCTTTACTGCCGATCCGGGCTGGGACCAACTGGCGCAAGCCGGCAAGGACTGACCCGCACCATTCCACAACAAGAGCGAGAAACGGAATGCCCCGAGTCACCGAACATGTGATTGCGCCCCACACCGCCGGCACCCTCGCCGGCCTGCTGAGCGAGCGCATCCGCCGCACCCCGGACGCCGAGGCCTACCGGCGCTTCGATCCGGCCTCCGACAAATGGGTCTCCCGCAACTGGCGCGAGACCGGCGAACAGGCGGCGCGCTGGCAGGCAGCGCTCAAGGCCAGCGGCCTCAATCGCGGCGACCGCGTCGCGGTGATGCTGCGCAATTGCCCGGAATGGGTGCTGTTCGACGAGGCCGCCCATGGCCTGGGACTGGTGGTGGTGCCGCTGTACACCGACGACCGGCCGGACAATGTCGCCTACATCCTCGCCAACTGTGGCGCCCGGCTGCTGCTGATCGCCGGCGATGAACACTGGCGTGCCCTGTCCGAAGTCCGCGACCAGCTCGGCTTCCTGGCGCGCATCGTGACCCTTGAGCGCATCGCTGCGCCGAATGACGACCGGGTGACATGCGTGGACGACTGGCTGCCGGAAGCTGCCGAAGGCTTCCGTGTCGAGGACATCGACCCGAACACGCTGGCCACCATCGTCTATACCTCGGGCACCACCGGCCGCCCCAAGGGCGTGATGCTCAGCCATCACAACATCCTCTGGAACGCCCACGCCGCCCAGAAGGCCGTGGCCGTGTATCCCGACGACCTGTTCCTGTCCTTCCTGCCCCTGTCGCACACCTTCGAGCGCACCGTCGGTTACTACCTGCCCATGATGTGCGGCGCGGCCGTGGCCTACAACCGCTCCATTCCGGAACTGGCCGAGGACCTGCTTGCGGTACGACCGACAGTGCTCATTTCGGTGCCCCGCATCTTCGAGCGCGTCTACAACAAGATCCAGGCCGGTCTGGAGGAGAAGTCGCCCTTCGCCCGCCGCCTGTTCGAGCGCGCCGTGGAACTGGGCTGGAACCGCTTCGAGGTGGCGCAGGGCCGCGGCACGCCCATCGCCGGGCAGTGGCAGTGGCCGCTGCTGGAACGGCTGGTGGCGCGCAAGGTCATGCAGAAACTCGGCGGGCGCATGCGCGTGGCCGTGGCCGGCGGCGCCGCCCTGCCGCCCACCGTGGCCCGGCTGTTCATCGGTCTCGGGCTGCCGCTGATCCAGGGCTACGGACTGACCGAGACCAGCCCGGTCATCGCGGCCAACCGCCTCGAAGACAATGTGCCCGAGAGCGTGGGCCGCGCGCTGGACGGGGTCGAGGTACACATCGGCGAGGGTCAGGAACTGCTCACTCGCAGCCCCAGCGTGATGCTGGGCTACTGGGACAACCCCGAGGCCACTGCGCAGATGATCGACGACGAGGGCTGGCTGCATACCGGCGACCAGGCACGCATCGACGACAAGGGACACATCTTCATCACCGGCCGGCTGAAGGAAATCATCGTCCTGGCCAATGGCGAGAAGGTGCCGCCTGCGGACATGGAGATGGCCATCAGCCTCGATCCCCTCTTCGAGCAGGCCATGGTCATCGGCGACGGCCGTCCCTATCTGGCCGCGCTGGTGGTGCTCAACCCCGAGCAGTGGCGGCGCGAGGCCGCCCGTCTCGGCCTCGACCCCGACCAGCCGGAAAGCCTGCACCACCCCGACTGGTGCGAGTTCGTGCTCGGCCGCATCGCCGAGCGCCTGCGCGAGTTCCCGGGCTACGCCCAGGTGCGGGCGGTGAGCTGCCAGCTCGATCCCTGGACCATCGAGGACGGCCTGATCACCCCTACCCTCAAGCTGCGCCGCAATCGCATGACGGAGCGCTTCGCCGACGAGATCGAACGGCTCTACGAGGGCCACTGATGGCAGGCGGTGACGAATGCCAGTAAGGTCACCGAGGCCACCGTCACCCACGTCGCCATCTAACCCGCATATTGCATCGGGGCGGAAGCGGGCGGCAGGCAACCTGTTGTGTCGACGAGCAATGAACCGGGTTTCTTCCATGGCCCGGAGTATGATTTGTGTCCGCCCGCTTCCTGCTGCGGCCTTGGCGGATTTGCAGCTCCTGGCGCAATATGTGGGCCAGGACCGGCAACGGCCAAGGCTGCTGCCGGAGGTGGTGGACGTCTCACCGTTACCCGTCCGCCCCCGCTTCGCCGCTGGCGTCAACCGAACCCGGTCTCCCGCGTTGTCTTCAGTAAATGCACAAGCACGAGGAGGCCGCCATGCGGATCTTGTTTCCTATCCTTTTCCTGCTCATCCTTGCCGGCCCGGCCGCGGGCGGCGAACTGCGCGATGAGGTCCGCGCCCTGTTCGAGGCGCGGCGCGCCATCGAGATGGAAAGTCACCGTGCCCGCGTCGCCATTCTGGAGGCAGCCGATCGCTGTATCCGTGGTGCAGAGGACTTCCGCGCCTACCGGGCCTGCGAGCGCGAGGAGGCCGCGGCCCGCGAGGCGCACCGGGAGGACCTGAAACCGAAACTGGAGGCATTGCGGACCCGCTGGGAGGCGCTGCGCGAGCGCCTGCAGGCAGGCCGCACGCCCGGGGACTAAATCAGGCGGCGTCGACCGCCCGCTGTTGCTGCAGCGCGCGATAGTGCAGCAGTTCGGAAACGGCCGCCTGCAGGAGCGGATCGCCGGAATCGAAGGCATAGGCCACGCCCCCGCTGCCCTCCCGCACCAGACGCGCCTCGACCTGGCGGGTCAGCAGCTGCTGCCCGGTCCAGATCTCGAAATGGAGCCGCACCGACTCGGGCACGGCAGGCGAACGCAACAGCGGGCTGGCCAGGAACACGCCTTCGCGGCTGATGTCCAGGATCAGTGCCGGGCCGCGGTGCGCGCCGGTCTCGATGTCGACCTCGAGCGTCACCTCGGCGCGGGGATATCTGCGTCGCTCCATGGGCTCCACCTTGATGTCGTCGCTGTCCGCCCGCAGATGCGGCCGGGGCCAACGGGGCCCGCAGGGGCTCCGCTCTGGACCGTCCCGGGTCGATGTTCCTGGATGAAGATCTTTCGAAGGCGGGGCCGGAAGGGTTCCATTTTCCGGACGGGGCGCCCGCCGCAACCGGTTTCCGTGAACCGGTTCACGGATTCCAGCGGCCGGCTGGCGTGGTTCTTGAGGCCTGGCGGGGCGTGGCCGTCAGGGTCTGGCCGCGGAGCCGGAACACCGACGACACAGAGACACCGAGTTCATGGGGTGCAAGGCAACAAGTGCTTGGGCATTCTCCGTGCCTCTGTGGCCTCCGCGTTCGCACGCACCCGGTTCGATGGGCACGCTTCGCTTTGCCCATCCTACCGCTGGAAAAGTGCCCGGTAGTTTGCGCTGGTCTGCTCCGCCAGGGCCTCGAAGGGCACGCCCCTCACCTCCGCGACACAGCGGGCCACGTCGGCGACCCAGGCGGGCTCGTTGGGCTTGCCGCGATGCGGGACCGGTGCCAGATAGGGGGCGTCGGTCTCCACCAGGATGAGATCCTCCGGCACCCGGCGGGCGACGTCTCTCAGGCTGTCGGCATTGCGGAAGGTGACTATGCCCGAGAAGGAGATGTAAAAGCCGAGGTCCAGCGCCTGGCGCGCCATGTCCCAGCTCTCGGTAAAGCAGTGCAACACGCCGCCCACCGCATCGGCCCCGGTCTTGCGCAACAGGCCGATGGTGTCCTCGCGGGCATCGCGGGTATGCACGATCAGCGGCTTGCCAGTGGTGCGCGCCGCCGCGACATGCAGGGCAAAGCGCTCGCGCTGACGCGCGCGTTCCGTCTCGCTCTTGCCATAGTAGTAGTCCAGGCCGGTTTCGCCGATGGCCACCACGCGCGGATCGGCCGCGCGTTCGATCAGCGCCGCCTCGCTGCACTCGGCGGTCTCGTCCTCGCAGGGGTGCACGCCCACCGAGCAGGACACCCGGGGATGCGGCTCGATCAGTGCCCGCATGTCCGGCCAGGCTTCCAGGTTGATGGACACGCACAGCAGATGGTCCACCCCTGCATCCGCGGCACGGCTCAGGTAATCCGGCAAGGCGTCTGGCACGCCTTCCAGCCGGTCCAGATGACAGTGGGAATCGATGAGCATGGCGATCTCTTCCGACAGGGGCGGCCCAGCCTACGCAAGGGGATGCGCGGAGGCAAGGCAGCCGTGCGGGAGATGGCTGCACGAATGCGAAAGCTTACATGGTATGCGTCGGGCGCTCCGCCTGCAGGGCGCCGGCGAGATAGGTCTCGATCCTATTGCGGGCGGTGCCGTCGTCCTGATCGCCGAACTGGACGCCGATGCCCGCGGCACGTGAGCCCTGGGCGCCCTTGGGGGTGATCCAGACGATGCGGCCGGCGACGGGAATCTTCTCGCCCTCGTCCATGAGCGTGAGCAGCATGAACACCTCGTCACCGAGCTGGTAGTTCTTGTTCGTCGGCACGAACAGGCCACCGTTCTTCACGAAGGGCATGTAGGCCGCGTAGAGCGCGCCCTTGTCCTTGATGGTCAGCGAAAGTATGCCTTGCCTGCCTGCCTTCATGGCCCCTTCTCCGTTGCCTTGCCTTGGGTCAGCGGCCGCGCGCGGTGCGCGACCATTCGTGAAGCAGTTCCTCCAGCAGCAGCTGGGTATTCACCGAGGTTTCCCGCAGCCGCCGCGCCCGCTGGGTGAGATCCAGCAGTGCGAACAGCCGGCCGCCTTCAATGCCCTGCGCCAGCGCGGCGAGGCGGTCGGCCAGATCGGCGTTGCGCAGGCCGTCGGCCGCGCCCGTTGCCAGGCGGATCATATCGCCGGTCCAGCTTGCCAGCCAGTCCAGCGGCGCCAGGCCCTCGACCTGGTGCCAGTTTCCGGCCAGTTCCACCGGGCTGGCCCGGCCCCGCATCAGCGACTCGAACTCGCCGGCCCAGGCCGCGCGCTGCGCCAGCTCTCCGGACTCGACCAGGGCGAGTGCCCGCAGCGGCGCGCCGCCGGCGAGTGCCAGCGCGAGCCCCGGCTCGGCGACACCCTGCGCGGCCAGCCAGTCGCGGGCCAGCGCGGGGTCGGGCGGCGGCAGCCGCAACTGCTGACAGCGGCTGCGGATGGTCGCCATCAGCCGCCCCGGGCGGTGGCTGACCAGGATCAATACCGTGTTATCGGTCGGTTCCTCCAGGGTCTTGAGCAGGCTGTTGGCCGCGGCCGGGTTCATGGCCTCGGCCGGGGCAATGACGGCGACCTTGCGACCCTCGCCATGGGCCTTGAGCGCCAGCCCCGCGGACAGTTCACGGATCTGGTCGACCAGGATCTGCTGCTTGCCCTCCGGCGGGGCCACCTGCCGGAAATCCGGGTGACTGCCCGCCGCCCGCCATTGGCAGGCGGCGCACTGGCCGCAGGCGCCCGCCCCGCCCGGCCGTTCGCACAGCAGCCAGGCCGCCAGCCGGTCGGCCAGCGCCTGCTTGCCGATGCCCGCGGACCCGCCGAGCAGCAGCGCGTGGGGGAAGCGCCCCTGGCCCGCGCTTTGGCACAGCTGAGACCAGACGGATTCATGCCATGGAAGTATATTATTTTCCATTAGGTTATATTATATAACTCAAGCTATTTCTGTCTCTAGAATGAAGGCCTGCACCTGCTCGCGGATGCGCGCCTGCACGACCTCCAGCGGCTGACTGGCGTCGATGACGCGGAAACGATCGGGTTCCGCCGCAGCGCGGGCCAGGTAGCCTTCGCGCACCCGCTCGAAAAAGGCCTGCTGCTCCTGCTCGAAGCGGTCCAGCTCACCGCGGGCACTGGCCCGGGCGAGGCCGGTTTCCACCGGCACGTCCAGCAGCAGGGTGAGATCGGGGCGCAAATCGCCCTGAACCATGCGTTCCAGCTCGGCGATCCGGTCCAGCGACAGGCCGCGACCGTAGCCCTGATAGGCATAGGTGGCATCGGTGAAACGGTCGCACAGCACCCACTGGCCGGCATCGAGCGCCGGGCGGATGACCCGCGCCAGGTGCTCGGCCCGCGCCGCGAACACCAGCAGCAGCTCGCAGTCGTCGGCCATGCCGGCGTGCGCCGTGTCCAGCAGCAGCTCGCGGATGCGCTCGGCGAGCGGCGTCCCGCCCGGCTCGCGGGTGCGCACCAGGTCCTTGCCCGCCTCCCGGATGAGGCGCTCCACCAGATCCAGATTGGTGGTCTTGCCGACCCCTTCCCCGCCCTCGATGGTGATGAATCGTCCGCGCACAAGCCCCCCTCGTCAGGGGGGCCATTCTAGCCCGGATACAAAAGCGGTGCGCGTCGATGGACATTTTTTGGCAGATGCGCCGGGGACACGGAAGGCGCCGAGGCGCAGAGGACACCGGGCTCCTTGCGGGCATTCATGTCTCGGTAAACTCTGTGCCTCCGCGATCTCTGCGTTACCTGCCAGGGATCATGTCACCTACCAGCGCCAGGACAGCTTCAGCTGCAGGTTGCGACCGGCACCGGGCAGGCGCGAGCCGAGCGGCACCGCGCTGCCCGTCACCCGGTTGTAGCCGCCGAGATGATCGTAGTAGAGCCGATCGGTGAGGTTCTCCAGCGCCAGGTCGAGTTCGCCACCCTGCCCCAGCCGGTAGCGCACCCCGGCGCCCAGGGTGACATGACCGGGCGTGGGCAGCTCGCCGAGGGTGCGCGACACCCGGTCCTGGCGGGCATGGGCGCGGGCACCGATACGGAATTGCCAGGCACCCCGACGGTGCAGCAGACGCAGGCCTAGGCGCAGCGGGCTGACGCGGTAGAGGGCATCGTCGATGTCGCGGCGATCGCCGCGCACCCAGGTAAAGTCGCCCTCCAGCCGCCAGGCGGGCGCCAACTGCCAGCCACCCAGGGCATCCAGGCCGTAGAGCCGTGCCTCGACATTGGCAAAGGCCAGCGGTGTGCTGTCCCCGCCCAGGCTGCTGACGGCGATCACGACGGGATCGGTGACAGGCACGGCCTGGATGTAGTCGTCGATCCGGCGGTAGAAGAGCCGCGGCGAGAAGTGCCAGCCCCGCCCTTCCAGCTCGATGCCCAGTTCCAGCTGCCAGGACCGCTCCGGGTCCAGCGCCGGATCCCCCACATAGTTGTTGCCGTCGGCCAGCCCGCCGGTGGATTGCAGCGGCAGCCACAGGTAGCGCTCCTGATAGGACGGCGTGCGCATCTTGTGCCCCAGCGCCACGATCAGGGTCGCGCCCGGCCGCAAGGGCCGGTCCACGCCCAGCACCAGATCGAACAGAAGGTCCGACCGGCTGCGATCGGCACTGTTGAAGCGGGTCTGCAGGGTCATGATGTTCGCGTTCATCATGGCCATGGAATGGCGCACCTCGCCGGCGTCGGTACGGCTGCGCGTCAGGCGCACGCCGAGATTCCAGTGCGCCCCGGCGGCCTGCGCGTCGCGCTCGGCGTACAGGCCGAGGCGCGTCAGGCGGACATCATGAAAATTGTCGACACGGAAGGAAGGATTGGCAGGATCCCTGATCACCGCGTCATGGATCTCGCGGTCGGCATCCAGCCCGAACCGCCATCGGCTGCCATGCGGTTGCCAGGCCAGCGAACCGCCGTGGCCACTGGACTCGGCATCCGCAACCCGCAGCGTGGCCGGGTTCAGCGGCGGGCGGAGGCTGTAGTTGTTCATGCGATGCCAGACCCGGTTGCCGTGCACTTCCGCGCGCACCCGACCGCTGGCCGTGTCGAGTTTGATCTCGCCACGACCACTGTTGGTATCCGCGTACACAATGTCCATCGGCAGGGCCGGCGTGCCGGTGGGACCGGTCTCGTTGCGGCGTCCATCGAGCGACAGTTCCATGCCTTCCCCTCGCCAGCCATAGCCGAGGCGCAACTGGTCGCGATCGTACTGCGTGCTGCGCAGCCGGCCGAGCGGAGTTACCAGATCCTTGCCGCGCTCGCGGGTCAGCCCCACATGCACCCGCTGGCTGCGATTGGCCAGCGCGGTGAACAGGTTGAGGGCACGACCGTTGGCTGCGCTGTCTGCATCTGCGCGGACCAGGCCGCTACTTGTCGCCGCCTCGGCATCGATGAAATGGCTGTCGATGGAGCGTGCGGCCAGCAGGCCGCCGAGCGATTCGGCCGCCATGCTCACCGGGGCGATGCCCCGGTACAGGGTGATGGACTGCACTTGCCCCTGCGGCACCAGGCCCAGTGGCGGATCCATGGCATTGGGACCACCCGAGGCGATCGGCATGCCGTCGATACGCACCGCCACACGGTCACCGAACAGGCCGCGGTACTGGGCAATGCCGGTCAGAGGCCCGTTGCGGTTCACGTCCGCACCCGGCAACGACCTCAGCAGCGCGGCGGCGTCCGGCGCCGACTCGGGCAATGCCGGTTCGCTGCGTCGTATCCGATGGACCTCCACCGGTGCCGTCGGCAGGGGCTTCAGTATCTCGATGTAGAGGGTGTCGGGGGTCGCCGGTGAAGCGGCGGGTTCGGCCTGGGCGCAGAAGGCGCCCAGCAACAGGGACGCGCCGAGGCCGAGCCCCGGCACGCGAGGGGAACAAGCACGCATTGAACAGGATCTCCGTGAACAAGCCTGCCTGCGGAAGAGCAAGATGCATGCCGGAGTGTGCGTGCAAGCGGATCAGGAACTTGCGCGGCCCGCTGGGCGAACGGCCGTGGCAGTCGCCACAGCCGCTGCGGCAAATGCCACAGTTCAGCGCCGCTTGCGTGCGGGCGTTTCGACGATGCGATACTCGCCCGGCGCCAGCCCATCGAGGGTCCAGTCGCCCACGGCGTAACGGATCAGGCGCAGGGTGGGATGGCCGACCGCCGCGGTCATCCTGCGCACCTGACGGTTGCGCCCCTCGCGCAGGGCCAGCTCGATCCAGGCGGTGGGAATCGCCTTGCGCTCGCGAATGGGCGGATCGCGCGGCCATATATCCGGTGGAGCCATGAGCCGTGCCCGCGCCGGCCGGGTGCGACCGTCCCTGAGCTGGACACCACGGGCCAGTGCCGCCAGCGCGCTCTCGTCCGGAATGCCTTCCACCTGTGCCCAGTAGGTCTTCCACGCCTTGAAGCGGGGATGGGCGATGCGATGCTGCAGGGCGCCGTCATCGGTGAGCAGCAGCAGGCCCTCGCTGTCGTAGTCCAGCCGCCCCGCCGGATACACGCCGGGGATGTCGATGTAGTCCGCCAGCGTCTGCTTGTCACCGGAGGGACTGAACTGGGACAGCACCCGGTAGGGCTTGTTGAACAGCACCAGCATCTCAGCCGACGATCCGGACCGCGCCCTCGCGGCGCGGATCGGCCGCGGCCTCGAAGCCCTGCCCGCGCTGTGCCACGGCGTGCACGCCCCCGAAAAACAGGCTGCTGCCCGGCCACAGCCGGTGGTCCGGCCAGTGCCGAAGCAGTCGCTCGACCTCCTCGGGCGCGAAGCCGCCCTCGATGTCCAGGTGCCCGCCCTCGGGATGCACCCGCGGATGCAGCACGGCGGCTTCCAGCGGCAGGCCCTGGTCAATCAGCCGGCTGATCACCTGCAGCAGCGCGGTGCGGATGCGATTGGAGCCACCGGAGCCGAGCACCACCCGCTCCCCCTCCGGCGCCACCAGCAGGCCCGGCGCCATCATGGAAGTGAGCCGGGTATCGGGCATCCACTGATGGAAACCGCGCGGATTGAGGTCGGCCTCGCCCAGCATGTTGTTGAGCATGATGCCGGTATCCGGAATCAGGTGGCCGCAGCCCTCGCCGTTGCTGGCCGTGAGTCCCGCACAGTTGCCATCGCCATCCATGACGCTGAGATGGGTGGTGCCACGACGTGCGGCCAGCCGGCCCTCGATGTCGCGGGCATGGCGCGCGATCAAGACATCGTCCAGCGCGGGCAGGCCCGAAGACGTCGCCAGGCCCTCGCGTCGGCAGGTTTCCGTTTCTGCCATGACCTCGACCAGGGTTTCCAGGTCGGGAGCGCCGTCCGTGGTCACCGCCTCCGCCAGCCGCAGTCCCAGCGCCACCAGCAGGCCACCGCTGGCCGGCGGCGGATTGGTGAGCAGGCGCCAGCCGCGATAGTCCACCGCCAGGGGTTCCCGCAGTATGACCCGGTAACTCGCCAGCGCCTCGCGATCCAGCAGCCCATGCTCCGCGCACAGCCGCGCGATCAGCTCGGCGATGTCACCCTCGTAGAAGGCGCGGTCGCCCTCGCTGGCCAGGAATTCCAATACCTCGGCCAGCAGGGGTTGCCGCAGCAGCGCGCCCTCGCCCGGCACCTCCCCGTCGGCATCGCAGAAGACGGCGCGCGCCTCGGGCGTGGCCCGGTAGATGGGCGCCACGATGCCGAAGGCATGGGCCTGCATGGCATTGATGCGTACGCCCTCGCGCGCCAGCGTGCAGGCCGGCTCGACCAGCCGCCGCATCGGCAACCGGCACTGGCTGCGCCGGATCTCGAACAGGCCGCGCACCACGCCGGGCACGGCTGCAGAGCCCAGGCCGATGTGGAACTCCTGGCGGGCGGTGCCGAAATCGGCCTCGATGGGGTGAAAATCCAGCGCGCCCCGCGCCCGCCGCCGGCGCGGGGTCTGGGCGAAGAAGTCGAACAGTCGGGCCGGGCCGGATGCCGGCTGCGCCAGCAGGAAGCCGCCGCCGCCCAGCGAGGTCAGCACGGGCTCGGCGGCGCAGGCCGCCAGCAGCCCGGCCACCACGGCGTCGAAGGCATTGCCCCCTTCGGCCAGGATCTCTGCGGCGGCCTCGGCCGTGGCCGGATGACCGGCCGCGACCGCGCCCGCCCTGCGCCCATTGACTCCGCTCACCGTCACATCAGCGACCAAGCTGGTACTTGCGCACCGCGCGGTTGTGCTCGGCCAGGGTCGCCGAGAACTGGTGGGAACCGTCGCCGCGGGCGACGAAATAGAGGGCATCGCCCGGCGCCGGATGCAGCACGGCTTCGATGGCCGCACGCCCCGGCAAGGCGATGGGCGTGGGCGGGAGCCCCTTGCGGGTGTAGGTGTTGTAGGGCGTGTCCCGGCGCAGGTCCCGGCGGCGGATGTTGCCGTCGAAGTCCGCGCCCATGCCGTAGATCACCGTCGGGTCCGTCTGCAACCGCATGCCTCGCTGCAAGCGACGGATGAATACCCCGGCAATCTGCGGCCGTTCGCTGGCCAGTCCTGTTTCCTTTTCGACAATGGAGGCAAGAATCAGGGCGTCGTAAGGCGTCTTCAATGGCAGATCCGGATCACGGCGCTCCCAGACTTTCGCCAGGTAGTCGGCCATGGCCTGATAGGCACGTCGCAGCACGGCGCGATCCGGCGTGCCGCGGGGGAAGTGGTAGGTATCGGGCAGGAAGCGGCCCTCGGGGTGGCCCGGCGGCAGATCCAGGGTCGCCAGCAGATCGGCATCGGGCACACCGTCCAGGGTATGCTGCAGAAACTCCAGGCCGCGCAGATAGGCCCGCAACTGGGGCACGGTCCAGCCCTCGACGATGGTCACCGGATACTGGATGACGGCCCCGCGGGTAAAGCGCTCGAGCAGTTGCGCTGGCCGGACGCCCGGTTCGATGCGGTACTCGCCGGGCTGGATGCGACCCGCGAGGCCCGATTCGCGACCCAGCCAGACCAGATACCCTGGCCGTTCGAGCAGACCTTCCGCCGCCAGTCCTCGGGCAACACCCTGCAGGGAATCGCCGCGCGCGATCTCGAACACCAGGGGCGAATCGACCGCGAGCGGTGTCTCCAGGAAACGGTCATAGTCCAGCTTCAGCCACAGCGCGCCGGCGGCCACGGCCACGAGCAGCAAGGCGAGTCCGATCAGGAGCGGGCGCCGGATCACGGCCGCTTCTCCGTTCCGACCAGCCATGCATGCAGCCGTTCACGCAACCGATCGGCCAGCGGGGAAACGGGCAACGGCCGCCCATCCAGTTCCGCGACCGGGCGCAGCCCGATCAGGCTGTTGGTGAGCAGCAGGCCGGCAGCACCCTGAAGTGCCTCGATGGTCACCGGGCGCACTGTACAGGGAATGCCTGCCGCGGCACAGCATCCCATGAGCGCCCCGCGCATGACGCCCGCGACGCCGCACCGCGACAGCTCGGGCGTGACCAGCGTGCCGTCGTCCCCGATCAGGAACAGGTTACTGCGTGTGCCCTCGATGACATGACCCTCCGTATCCAGCAGCAGGCCCTCGTCGCAGCCCATTGCCTGAACCTCGCGCGCCGCCAGCACCTGTTCCAGCCGGTTGAGATGCTTGATGCCGGCCAGCAGCGGCTGATGACCCAGCCGCAGCGTACAGGTGCGCAGTCGTGCACCCTGACCATCGAACCGCAGCAGTCCCTCGGGCCAGGGGCTGAGGGTCAGCAGACGACGCACGCGAACGGCCTCAGGCGGCGCGTACCCGCGGCCGCCGGTGCCCCGGGTCAACTGCAGCCTGAGCACCGCGGTCGCCCACCCGCTCGCCAGTGCGCGCATCTCGGCTGCCAGCAGGGCACGCTCGGGCATGGGCAGCCCCAGTCGCTCGCAGCCCCGAGCCAGTCGGTCCAGATGGGCCTCCAGCAGTTCCACCCGCCCGTCGACCACGGCACAGGTCTCGAACAGGCCATCGCCATAGTCGAGGCCGCGATCCGGCAGCGGCAGGGAATCGGCGGGCCGGCCGTCTATCCATGTCTGCACCCGCTCGCTCATATTTTCATTGTGCCTCGTTCATACCCAGCGCGAGCAATAAACCCCGCGCCTTGGCACGGGTCTCTTCCAGTTCCCGCTCGGGCAGGGAGTCGGCAACGATGCCGGCACCGGCGCGCAGTGTCAGCCGTCCGTCGGCCAGCTCCAGGGTACGAATCAGGATGTTCAGGTCCAGGCTGCCGTCGCGGTTGAGATAACCCATTGAACCGGTATAGGCCCGGCGAGGCACGCCCTCCAGTTCGCCGATGATCTGCATGCAGCGCACCTTGGGACAGCCGGTAATGGTACCGCCGGGAAACAGGGCGCGGATCACCCCGCCCGGCGTGACCTCCGGTCGCAGTCGGCCGCGCACGTTGGAGACGATGTGATGCACATGGGCATAGTGCTCCAGCACCATCAACTCGTCGACCGCCACGCTGCCGTACTCGCTCACCCGCCCCAAATCGTTGCGTTCCAGGTCGATGAGCATGACGTGCTCGGCGCGCTCCTTGGGATGCGCCAGCAGCTCGCGAGACAGCCGGGCATCGCCAGCGGAATCCGCGCCGCGCGGGCGGGTGCCGGCAATCGGCCGGGTGCTGATCTCTCCCTGACGCACCCGCACCAGCCGCTCCGGCGAGGAACTGACGACGGCCCGCTCGGGATGCAGGCTGAGGCCGTTGAAGGGGCCGGGATTGTGCCGGCGCAGGGACCGGTACAGCGCAATCGCCGCCTCGCGCGGACAGGCTCCCTCCCACAGCCGCGACAGGTTGGCCTGGAAGATGTCACCGTCGCGGATGTAGTCGAGTGCGCGTGCCACGGCCTCGAGATAGCGCTCGGGCGGTTCTTCTGCCAGCCGCACCTCGGGCAGTTCGCACGGAGGTTCGAGCCCACGAGCCGCCTCGACGTCGGCACGCAGGGCCTCCAGGCAGTCGGACCGACCGGGCTCGGCCACCAGCCAGCAGCGTCCTTGCGCGCGGTCCCGTATCAGCGCCGCGGGGCAGCGCTCGGCGAAGGCGACCAGCTCGCCGGCTGCCGGCATGGGGATGTCGAGCACCGGTTCGATCTCGGCCGCCAGCTCGTACCCCAGGAACAGGAACCAGCCGCCGAGGAAGGGCAGCCCACTGTCCGATCCCGGCAGACGCTCGCCCTGCCAGGCGGCATCGAGTCGGGCGAGAAAGTCGCTGCGGTCGCCGGCGCGCTGCTCGATGCGACCCTCGGGGCAAGCCATCAGGATATCGAAACGCCCCTGGGGGCCGCCGGAGGCACTGTCGAGCAGATGCGGATAGCGGCCGGGAAAGGCCGCCTGGACCCGTGCGGGGTCCAGCTCGGCAATGGGTTCGATCAGTGGCTGTGGGGAATGCGCCATGCCGACAGCGGCGCCCCGCCGGATCACTCCGGACGGCGCAGTACCAGGGTGCCGTTGGTGCCGCCGAAGCCGAAGGAGTTCGACAGGGCCACGTCGATCTTCATCGGCCGCGCCTCGTTGGGTACATAGTCGAGATCGCAGTCCGGGTCCGGCGTCCGGTAGTTGATGGTCGGCGGCGCCACCTGATCACGGATGGCCAGCGCGCTGAACACGGCCTCGATGCCGCCGGCCGCGCCGAGCAGATGGCCGGTCATGGACTTGGTGGAACTCATCGCCAGCCGATGGGCATGCTCGCCGAAGGCTGCCTTCACAGCCTCCGTCTCGGCCTTGTCCCCGGCCGGGGTGGAGGTGCCGTGGGCATTGATGTAGTCCACGTCCTCGGGATTCAGGCCGGCGTCGTGAAGCGCGTTCAGCATGCAGCGGTACGCGCCCTCCCCGCCCTCCGCGGGCTGGGTCATGTGATGGGCGTCACCGCTCATGCCGTAGCCGAGCACCTCGGCATAGATGTTGGCACCACGGGCCTTTGCGTGCTCGTATTCCTCCAGCACCACAACGCCGGCACCGTCTCCGAGCACGAAGCCGTCACGCTCCTTGTCGAAGGGACGGCTGGCGCCCTGCGGATCGTCGTTGCGGGTGGACAGTGCTCGCGCTGCCGCGAAGCCGCCCAGACCCAGGGGCGTACTGGCCATTTCCGCGCCACCGGCCACCATGATGTCGGCATCGCCATAAGCGATGAAGCGCGCAGCCTGGCCAATGTTGTGGGTGCCCGTGGTGCAGGCAGTGACGATGGCGATGTTCGGGCCCTTGAACCCCTCCATGATGGAAAGGTTGCCCGAGATCATGTTGATGATCGACGAAGGCACGAAGAAGGGCGAGATCTTGCGCGGCCCCCTGGCCAACAGGTTGGCATGGTTCTCCTCGATGGTGTGCAGGCCACCGATCCCGGAGCCGATGGCCACGCCGATGCGCCCGGCATTGGCCTCGGTCACCTCGAAGCCGGAATCGGCGATGGCCTGCTTGCCGGCGGCGATGCCGTAATGGATGAAGGGATCCATCTTTCGGGCATCCTTGCTCGACATGTACTCGGTCACGTCGAAGCCTTCAATGGTGCCGCCAAAACGCACGCTGAACTCCGAGACATCGAAGCGGTCGATGGGCCGGATACCGCTGTGCCCCGCGAGAATGTTGTCCCAGGCTTCCTTGAGGTTCAGACCGACGGGCGAGACGATCCCCATGCCGGTGATGACGACGCGTCGTTTGGACAAGCCGGTATCCCTTCTGCTGCTTCAGGCAAAGAAAATGCCGCGACCACTGACGTGGTTGCGGCGTGGGTCTTTCCCGCTGCCCGGGCCTGTCAGCCCAGGTTTGCGTTGATGTAGTCGATCGCCTGCTGGACGGTGGTGATCTTTTCGGCCTCTTCGTCCGGAATCTCGCACTCGAATTCTTCCTCGAGGGCCATGACCAGTTCCACGGTATCCAGGGAATCGGCGCCGAGATCGTCCACGAAAGAGGCCTGGTTGGTGACTTCGTCTTCCTTCACGCCGAGCTGTTCGACAACGATCTTCTTGACGCGTTCTTCGACATTACTCATGACAAAAAAATCCTCCAAGATTCCGGCCGCAGGAGCCGCGGCGGTATTGTATTGAAAAGGCTGGCGCCGTGCCAGTCGCGGGACGCATCCATTGCGGCTGCCTTCCCATAGCCGTCACGGCTGAATATCTTCCTTCATTTCAACCTGATAACCCGATAACCTCGAACCGTTCACATGCGGCCGTTCAGGCCATGTGCATGCCACCGTTGACGTGCAGCGTCTCGCCGGTGATGTAGGCCGCGTCCGGCGAAGCCAGGAAGGCCACGGCGCGCGCGATGTCCTCGGCCGCACCCAAGCGGCCGAGCGGAATGTTGTCCAGCAGCGCGGCACGCTGTTCCTCGGACAGCGCACGGGTCATGTCGGTGTCGATGAAACCGGGCGCGACCGTGTTGACCGTGATCCCGCGGGATCCGACCTCGCGGGCCAGCGACTTGGCGAAACCGATCATGCCCGCCTTTGCGGCCGCATAGTTGGTCTGGCCCGGATTGCCGGTGGCACCGACCACCGAGGCGATATTGATGATGCGTCCGTGGCGTGCCTTCATCATGGCGCGCAGGCAGGCCTTGCTCAGGCGGAACACCGAATTCAGGTTGGTGTCGATAACCGCGTCCCACTCCTCGTCCTTCATGCGCATGAGCAGGTTGTCGCGGGTGATGCCGGCGTTGTTGACGAGGATACTCGGCGCACCGAATTCCCCGGCGATCGCCTTCGTGAGTGCGTCGATGCTGTCGGGGTCCGTTACGTTCAGAACCTTGCCCGCCCCCTTGACCCCGGCCTCGGCAAGGGCGGCATCGATGGCCTGGGCGCCGGCCTCGGTGGTGGCGGTGCCGATCACGGTCGCCCCGCGGGCGCCCAGCTCCAGCGCAATCGCGCGGCCGATGCCGCGGCTGGCGCCGGTGACCAGTGCAATTTCGTTGTCCAGTGACATGGCTTCGCTCTCCCGCTGGATCGATGCAGTGAGTTCAGTCGGCCTGCAGCGCAGCGGCCAGGGAATCGGGATCCTCCACCGCCAATGCCTGCAACTGCCGGTCGATGCGCTTGTTGAGGCCGGTGAGCACCTTGCCCGGCCCCAGTTCGATCACCGTGCTCGCGCCGCCGGCGGCCAGCGCGCGGATGGTCTCCACCCAGCGCACCGGGCTGTGTAGCTGCAGCCTCAGCGCCTCGCGGATGCCGTCCGGGTCGTCGTGGGTGGCGACATCCACGTTGTGCAGCACCGGGATTCGGGGCTTGATGATCTTCACGCCCGCCAGCACCTCGGCCAGGCGTTCGGCCGCCGGCGCCATCAGCGTACAGTGCGAAGGTACGCTGACCGGCAATACCAGTGCGCGCCTTGCCCCGGCAGCCTTCGCCGCCGCGGTCGCGCGCGCCACTGCCTCGGCATGGCCCGCGATGACCACCTGGCCGGGCGAGTTGAAGTTCACCGGCTCCAGCACCTGTCCCTGCGCCTCGGCCTCGCACAGGGCGCGTACCTGATCGTCGTCCAGGCCCAGGATGGCGGCCATGGCGCCCGTGCCTTCGGGGACCGCTTCCTGCATGGCGCGAGCCCGCGCCTCGACGACCTTTACCGCATCGGCAAACGGCAGGGTGTCGGCCGCGACCAGTGCGCTGTACTCGCCCAGGCTGTGACCGGCCATCGCCACCGGCATCGGACCGCCGGCCGCCTGCCACACCCGCCACACAGCCACCCCCGCCGCCAGCATCGCCGGCTGCGTACGGTCGGTGCGGTTCAGCGCCTCGGCCGGACCCTGCTGCACCAGTGCCCACAGGTCCTCGCCGAGCACCTCGCTGGCCTCGGCGAAGGTCTCCTGCACCTGCGGCCAGGCCTCGGCCAAGGCCGCCAGCATGCCCACACTCTGTGAACCCTGTCCAGGGAAGACTGTTGCCATCTTGCTCATCGTTTTCTCTCGAATGCCGGTTGTCGCAAGCACGATTGTTGGGCACGCTTTGCTTTGCCCAACCTACCCTTCCCGGGTGAGGCGCAGAACCACATTCATGGCACCAGGCGTGTTCCGGGTTCCTCTGCCGCTATCCAGCACCACCCTCTCTCCATCTCGCATCTCACGCCTCACGCCTCATGCTCAAAACTTCATCAACACCGAACCCCAGGTAAAGCCACCCCCGAAGGCCTCCATCAGCACCGTTTCCCCACGCTGGATACGGCCATCGCGCACTGCGGTATCCAGCGCCAGCGGCACCGAGGCAGCCGAGGTATTGCCCTGCTGATCGACAGTGATGACCACCCGCTCGGTCGGCATCTTGAGCTTTTTGGCAGTTGCGTTGATGATGCGGATATTGGCCTGATGCGGCACCAGCCAGTCGATGTCTGACTGCTTCAGACGATTCGCCGCCAGCGTCTCGTCGACGATGCGACCGAGGGTGTTCACGGCCATCTTGAACACCTCGTTGCCCTTCATCTCGATGTAGGCCTCGCCACCACGCAGCCGGTCGTAGCCGGATGAAACCCCGGCCGGCACGGTGAGCAGATTCTCGTAGCTGCCATCGGCATGCAGGTGGGTGGACAGGATACCCGGTTCCTCGCTCGCCTCGAGGATCACCGCGCCGGCCCCGTCGCCGAACAATACGCAAGTGCTGCGGTCGGTCCAGTCGACGATGCGTGACAGCGTTTCAGCGCCGATCACCAGTGCGCAACGCGTGGAACCCGAGCGAATGAACTTGTCGGCCACACCGAGCGCGTACACGAAACCGGTGCACACGGCCTGCACGTCGAAGGCCGCGCAGCCATGGATGTCCAGCCGCTGCTGCACCAGACAGGCGGTGCTGGGAAAGATACGGTCGGGCGTGGTGGTGGCGACGATGATGAGGTCGATGTCTGCCGGACCCTTGCCGGCGGCTTCCATTGCCCGTCGCGCTGCGATCTCGGCCAGATCGCAGGTGGTCTGGTCGTCGGCGGCAATGTGGCGCTTCTCGATGCCGGTGCGGCTCCGGATCCACTCGTCGCTGGTATCGACCATCTGTTCGAGGTCGTGATTGGTAAGGACCTTTTCGGGCAGATAGCCACCCGTTCCCGTGATACGCGAATAAGTCACACGGCCTGCCTTTCAGTGAGCAGCGCTTCCAGCTGATGATCTATCCTTTGTGGAACCGCCAGGTGGACTTCATCAATGGCGACATCGATGGCATTGGCCAGGGCCAGGCCATCGGCGCCGCCATGACTCTTGATCACGATCCCCCGCAGCCCCAGCAGGCTGGCGCCATTGTAGCGCCGCGGATCGACCCGGCGCCGGAAGGCGCGCAACACCGGTAGCGCGATCAGCCCGGCCAGCCGGGTCAGGGGATTGCGGGTGAACTCTTCCTTCATGAAATGCGCGATCATCTTCGCCACTCCCTCCATGGTCTTGAGCGAGACATTGCCGACGAAACCGTCGCAGACCACCACGTCGACCTCGCCACTGAAGACATCGTCGCCCTCGACATAACCGATATAGTTGAGCGAGCTGGCGGCGAGCAGGCGATTGGCCTCCTTGACCTGATCGTTGCCCTTGATTTCTTCCTCGCCAATGTTGAGCAGGCCGACGCGCGGCGCTTGGAGGCCGTCGACCGCGGAGGCCAGTACCGAGCCCATGACCGCGAACTGGAACAGATGCTCGGCACTGCTGTCGACATTGGCACCGAGGTCCAGCACCCGGGTATGGCCCTTTATGGAGGGGATGGCGGTGAGAATGGCCGGGCGGTCGATGCCCGGCAGGGTCTTGAGCACATAGCGCGCAGTGGCCATGAGCGCGCCGGTATTGCCGGCACTCACGCAGGCCTGCGCCTCGCCCTGCTTGACCAGGTTGATGGCCACGCGCATCGAGGAATCCTTCTTCATGCGCAGCGCGCGCGAGGGCAGATCGTCCATTGCGACGACCTGGGATGCGTGCTGCACACGCAGTCGTCCCGCCTCCAGGTGTACCAGGCCGCCCGATCGTTCGATTGCCTCTCGGACCAACGTTTCATCGCCGACCAGTACCAGGTCCAGTTCCGGCCGGGCGTCGAGCGCGCGCAGGGCGCCGGGCACCGTGGCCTGGAGCCCCAGATCGCCACCCATGGCATCGACTGAGATGACTACGCGATCAGCCATTGTCGAGCGCCGTCTCCATCACGTCAGGTCAGCGCCGTCGTGGCGCCAAAACGGACGCGGCGCGCGACCCCGCTGCGGGTGCCGCGCGCCGCGTACCACGGTTGTCGCCGTCAGTCCTCGTCGCGGCTGACGACCTTGCGACCGCGGTAATAGCCGTCAGGGCTGATGTGGTGACGCAGGTGCGTCTCGCCCGTGGTCGGCTCGATGGACAGCGCGCGCGACTTGAGGGCGTCGTGCGAGCGCCGCATGCCGCGCTTCGACGGGGTCTTCCGGTTCTGCTGAACTGCCATGACAGATCACTCCTGTTCCTGATTGCTCTTCAACTGCGCCAGCACCGCGAAGGGATTTTCGCGCTGCCGATCCTGTTCTTCCGCACCCGGTGCCTGCCGGCCCTCGCCCAGCGCCGAGCAGGGCTCGGCATGCATGGGAAACATGGGCAGCGACAGCAGGATCTCGTCCTCGACCAGATCCGCCGGCGCGATACGGTCGCCCTGCGCCACCACCAGCGGTTCCGACTCTGCCGGCACCTCGGCCACCCGGGCCTCGCTGTCCACCAGCCCGAGCCGGAGACGCAGATCCAGCGTCTGTTGCAGCTCACCCAGACAACGCTCGCAGGTCAGCGTGACGGCACCGGTGACATGGCCGGTCACCAGCGCCCGACCACTGTCGTCCTGGCCAAAGTGGAGCTCGACGTCCAGTTCGCCCTCGCGCGCGGCCAGCAATGGCCGCAGGCGCTCCAGGGCCGCGACCGGCACGGCCCCGGCCAGCGTCCGTTCCCCGCGCGCCAGCGCGTGGGGATCGACGCGATCCGGCAATCGGTGCTGCATAAGCGGCGCATCATATCCCGCCCAACCTTTTGTGTCAAAACAGGAATTGGGATTTCGCGGGGGCTTGTGCAGGTGCCTGATCCGGTTGACAAGCCGGAAGCTATTCCGTAAACAGTCAGGCGAGGCTCGGGGGCCGTCCCGCACCACCCGCCGGCAGCCTGCCCGCACCACCGAGGCCGGGGATAATCCGTTGATAAGAAAGATCCTTATTGCCAACCGCGGCGAGATCGCGGTACGCATCGTGCGGGCCTGCCGCGAAATGGGCATCCGCTCCGTGGCTATTTTCACCGACGCCGACCGTCATGCCCTGCATGTCCGCAAGGCCGACGAAGCCTACGGTATCGGTCCGGACTCCGTGGCCGGCTACCTGAACGCCCACCGTATCGTCAACCTGGCGCTGGCCACCGGCTGCGATGCCCTGCATCCCGGCTACGGCTTCCTCTCCGAGAATCCCGAACTGGCCGAGATCTGCCAGCGGCGCGGCATCCGTTTCATCGGTCCCTCCCCGGAGGTCATCCGGCGCATGGGCGACAAGACCGAGGCCCGCCGCGCCATGCAGGCCGCCGGTGTGCCCGTCGTTCCCGGCAGCGAGGGCAATCTTCGCAATCTGGACGAGGCGCTGGCGCTGGCCGACGAGATCGGCTACCCGGTCATGCTCAAGGCCACCTCCGGCGGTGGCGGCCGCGGCATCCGCCGTTGCGGCACCCCCGAGGAACTGCGGCGCAACTACGATCGCGTCATTTCCGAGGCCACCAAGGCCTTCGGCAGCGCCGACGTCTTCATCGAAAAGTGCATCGACCGGCCGCGCCACATCGAGGTGCAGATCCTCGGTGACAGCCACGGCAATGTCATCCACCTGTTCGAGCGCGACTGCTCCATCCAGCGCCGTCACCAGAAACTGGTCGAGATCGCGCCTTCCCCGCAGCTCGACGATGCCCAGCGTGCACTCATCGGCGACTACGCGGTCAAGGCCGCCCGCGCAGTCGGCTACGAGAATGCGGGCACGGTGGAATTCCTGATGACGCCCGACGACGAGTTCTACTTCATGGAAATGAACACCCGGCTGCAGGTGGAACACCCGGTCACCGAGGTCATCACCGGCGTGGACGTCGTGCAGGAACAGATCCGCATTGCCGCCGGCGAACCGCTGCGCTTCGCCCAGTCCGACATCGAACGTCGCGGCTATGCCATGGAATTCCGCATCAACGCCGAGGATCCGAAGAACGATTTCCTGCCCAGCTTCGGACGCATCACCCGCTACTTCGCTCCCGGCGGCCCCGGGGTGCGTACCGACGCCGCCATCTATACCGGCTACGTCATTCCGCCCTACTACGACTCCATGTGCGCCAAGCTCACGGTCTGGGCCCTGACCTGGGAGGAACTGATCCAGCGCGCCAACCGTGCGCTGATCGACATCGGCGTGTACGGGGTGAAGACCACGATTCCCTACTATCTGGAGATCCTCAAGACCCCCGACTTCCGCGCCGGCCGTTTCGATACCGGCTTCGTCGAGGATCATCCCGAACTCACCGAATACACCACCAGCCGCCCCACCCGCGAACTGGCTGCCGTGATGGCCGCTGCGATCGCGGCCCATTGCGGCTTCTGACACCATGCCTCACCGGAGACCGACATGAGCCAGGTCCATATCACCGATGTCGTGCTGCGCGATGGCCACCAGTCGCTGATCGCCACCCGCATGCGCACCGAGGACATGCTGCCGATCTGCGACAAGCTGGACCGGGTCGGCTACTGGTCGCTGGAAGTCTGGGGCGGCGCGACCTTCGACGCCTGCATCCGGTTCCTGAAGGAAGATCCCTGGGAACGGCTGCGCGCCCTGCGCGAGGCCCTGCCCAACACCCGCCTGCAGATGCTGCTGCGGGGGCAGAACCTGCTCGGCTACCGCCACTACTCCGATGACGTGGTCGAGGCCTTCGTCGAACGCGCAGCAGCGGACGGCATCGACGTGTTCCGCATCTTCGACGCCCTCAACGACACCCGCAACCTGGAGACCGCCATCCGCGCCGTCCGCCAGACCGGCAAGCATGCCCAGGGCACCCTCTGCTACACCACCAGCCCGGTGCACGGCATCGAGCAGTTCGCAGCCATGGCCCGCGAGCTGGAGGATATGGGCTGCGACAGCATTGCAGTCAAGGACATGGCCGGCCTGCTGACGCCGATGGTCACCGGAGAACTGTTCGCGCGCCTGACCGGATCCGTCTCCATTCCCGTACATCTGCACATGCACGCCACCGCCGGCGTGGCCGAGATGTGCCACCTGAAGGCCATCGAAAACGGCTGCCGGCACATCGACACCGCCATCTCGGCCTTTGCCGGCGGTGCCAGCCACCCGCCCACCGAAAGCATGGTCGCGGCCCTTGCCGGCACCGAATACGACACCGGCCTGGACCTCCACCGGCTGCAGGAGATCGGTTTCTATTTCCGCGAGGTGCGCCGCAAGTATCGCCCGTTCGAGAGCGAGTTCACCGGCCTCGACACCCGGGTGCAGATCTACCAGGTACCGGGCGGCATGATCTCCAACCTCTACAACCAGCTCCGCGAGCAGGGGGAGCTGGGGCGCATGAACGAGGTACTGGAGGAGATTCCGCGCGTGCGCGAGGACCTGGGCTACCCGCCGCTGGTCACGCCCACCTCGCAGATCGTCGGCACCCAGGCGGTGATGAACGTGCTCACCGGCCAGCGCTACCAGACCATCACCAACGAGGTGAAGCTCTACCTCCAGGGCCGCTATGGCCGGGCGCCGGGCGAGGTCAATTCGCTGGTACGCCAGCAGGCCATCGGCAATGCCGATGTCATCGACGTGCGTCCGGCAGACCTGCTGCCTCCGGAAATGGAACAGCTGCGCGAGAACGTCGGCGAGCTGGCGCGCAGCGAGGAGGACGTGCTGACGGTGGCCATGTTCCCGGAGGTCGGCCGCGAATTCCTGGCGCAGCGCAACGCCGGCACCCTGCGACCCGAGCCGCTGGAACCGCCACCCGGCGAGAGCGAGCCGCTGGGCCGGCCCACCGAGTTCAACGTCACCCTCCATGGCGACACCTATCACATCCGCGTCACCGGCGCCGGTCATCGGCACCAGGACAAGCGGCCCTTCTATCTCACCGTCGATGGCGTGCCCGAGGAGATCCTGGTCGAATCACTGGAGGAAGTCGAGGAGGAAGGCGAATCGGGCGGAACACCTCGTCCCAGGGGCAGCCGCCGCCCACGCGCCAGCGGACCCGGCGACGTGACCACCTCCATGCCCGGCACCGTGGTGGAAGTACTGGTCGTCGAGGGCGACAGCGTCAAGGCGGGTGATCCGGTGCTGGTCGCCGAGGCCATGAAGATGGAAACCGAGATCCAGGCACCGGTGTCCGGCAGGGTGAAGGCGGTCCATGTAGCCAAGGGCGACACCGTCAACCCCGACGAGACCCTGATCGAGATCGAGGTCGCCGAATGAGCGCCACGCCGCCGCTGGTGCTGGCCTCCACCTCGCCCTACCGGCGCGAGTTGCTGGAACGCCTCGGCCTGGCCTTCGAGTGCGTCAGTCCCGAGGTTGACGAAACCGCCCGGCCGGACGAATCACCCGCGGCACTGGTGCGCCGGCTGTCCGAGGCCAAGGCCCGGGCCGGCGCCGGCGAACGCAGCGACGCATTGGTGATCGGCTCCGACCAGGTGGCGGTCATCGATCAAACCATCCTCGGCAAGCCCGGCAGCCATGCGCGCGCGCTGGAACAGTTGCGCCGCCTCTCCGGCCGCAGCGTCACCTTCCACACCGGCCTGTGCCTGCTCGATACCCGCAATGGCGACTGCCGGCTGGACGTGGTCGATACCCGGGTGCGTTTCCGGATACTGGACGACGCCACGCTGGAACGTTATCTGCAACGGGAACAGCCCTACAACTGCGCCGGCAGCTTCAAGTCCGAGGGGCTGGGCATCGCCCTGTTCGAGGCCATCCAGGGCGACGACCCCAACGCCCTCATCGGTCTGCCGCTGATACGGCTGGTGAGTTTCCTGCGGGACGCGGGGGTGCAGGTCCCCTGAGTCCGGCGCCCGGGCTCGCGCCGGGAACGTCAGCGCTCAACGCAGCGCCGGCGCCTCGCTGGCCAGCCGGGCCAGGGCCTGACCGAGAGCCACACCGACGCCGCGACTGAAACGCTCGAAGAAATCGGGGCGCGGTGTGTAATCGACAATGTCCTCGGCGCCAACCACGTCCCGGGCCACGCTGCCCACGCTGCCGTAGTCGTCGGCCAGCCCCAGCGCGATGCTCTGCTCGCCGGTCCAGATGAGCCCCGAGAACAGCTTCGGATCATCCTTCAGCCGATCACCGCGACCGGTCTTCACCACCTCGATGAACTGGCGGTGAATGTCGTCCAGCAGGCCCTTGACGTGGGCGACCTCCTCTTCCTTCTGCGGCAGGAAGGGATCGAGCAGCCCCTTGTTCTCGCCGGCGGTGAGCAGGCGGCGTTCCACGCCCAGCTTCTTCATCAGCTCGACGAAACCGAAGCCGTCCATGCGCACGCCGATGGAGCCGACCAGGCTCGCCTTGTTGACAAAGATGCGGTCGGCCGCGGCAGCGACGTAATAGCCGCCCGAGGCACAGACATCCGCCACCACCACGTACAGCGGCTTGTCCGGGTATTGCTTGCGCAGGCGGCGGATCTCGTCATTGATGTAGCCGGCCTGCACCGGGCTGCCGCCGGGGCTGTTGATGCGCAGCACCACCGCCTTCGACTTGGCGGCCTCGAAGGCCGCGCGCAGCCCGGCCACCACATTGTCGGCGTTGGCATCGGCGTTGGGGGCGATGATGCCCTCGAGATCCACCAGCGCGGTATGCTCGCCATGCACGATGCCATCCGAGGCCGGAAGCCGGGCCAGGAACAGGATGGCGAACAGGTAGACGAACAGCAGGACCTTGAACAGGATGCCCCAGCGCCGCGCCCGACGCTGCTCGCGCAAGGATTCGAACGCCAGCCGTTTCAGCAGATCACGTTCCCAGCCGGGCTTGGCCGTGGGATCTCCGCCCCCGCTGTCCTCCACCGGCGGGTTGGACGTCCATTCGGATTCCTTCATGCAAGGCCCCTCGTTGCAGCGGTTGCCACGGCATTCCCGCAGGCGCATTCCGCCAGCCAGTCGCCCAACTCGGTGATCCGGTCCAGGCAGGTCAGCGGCTCATGTGTCCGCAGCCGCTCCGGCGGGTGCACGCCATAGCTCACGGCCACCGGATGGGTCCCGGCCTGCCGCGCCATCAGCATGTCATATTCGGTGTCCCCGATCATCAGGGTGCGTTCGGGTGCCGCCGACAGCTCGTCCATGATCTCCAGCAGCATCTGCGGATGCGGCTTGGACCGGGTTTCGTCGGCGCAACGGGTGGCATCGAACAGCGGCTTCAGACCGGTCGCTTCCAGCGCCTTGTCCAGCCCGCTACGCCCCTTGCCCGTGGCCACGGCCAGCCGGAAGCCCTCGTCGCGAAGCAGACCGAGGGTCTCGACCACCCCCGGAAACAGCCGCGAGTGGTCCGCATTGGCCAGCCAGTGCTCGCGGTAACGCCCGGCCAGC
This sequence comes from Thiohalobacter sp., assembly GCF_027000115.1. Taxonomy (NCBI): domain Bacteria; kingdom Pseudomonadati; phylum Pseudomonadota; class Gammaproteobacteria; order Thiohalobacterales; family Thiohalobacteraceae; genus Thiohalobacter; species Thiohalobacter sp. The sequence goes on from NZ_JALTON010000013.1 coordinate 59,487, forward strand.
GCCTGCACCAGCGCATCACCCTCGCCGGGATAGAGCGCGGCAACGGCCTCGCGCAGCCCCAGCCCGATGATATTGCGGATGGCCTCGGCGTCACGCGGCGCCAGTTCGAGATCGGCGATCGCGGCCTGCATGGTGGTGACGATCTGCTCCACCGAGTCCATCAGCGTGCCATCCCAGTCGAAAACGATCAGTTCAACATCCAGTTCCATGTCCCTTTCAGGCTCCCATTGATTCGACCCCGGTGGCAGCTTGGCCGTGCCGGATGACAACTTCATGAACCGGCGCCGTCCCCGAGCCGGTCCAGCACCGCCGCCAGATCCTCCGGCAGCGGTGCGCTCACATCCACCGGCGGCCGGTCCTCGCCGGAACTGAAGGCCAGCCGGTGCGCATGCAGGAACAGGCGCCGCAGGCCCAGTGCCCGCATGCGCCGGTTGAAAGCCTCGTCGCCATAGCGCGGGTCGCCGGCCAGCGGGTGGCCGGCATGGGCGGCGTGCACCCGGATCTGGTGTGTACGGCCGGTGTCCAGTACCGCCTCCACCAGGGTCGCTTCCCCAAAGCGGGTCAGGGGCTCGAACCGGGTCCGTGCCGCCTTGCCCGCCTCGCTCACCCGCACCACGCGCTCGCCGCCCCTGAGCGTGTTCTTCCGCAGCGGGGCATCGATCCAGCGCGGCTCGCGCCAGTCGCCGGCCACCAGCGCCAGGTACCGCTTCTCGACCGCGCCCCGGCGCAGAAGTTCATGCAGCCGGCGCAGCGCACTGCGCCGCCCGGCAATCAGGAGACAGCCTGAAGTTTCCCTGTCAAGCCTATGAACAAGCTCCAGAAACCGGGCGTCTTTCCGGGTCGCCCGGAGGGCCTCTATAACCCCCTGGGAAACCCCGGAGCCACCGTGCACGGCCATGCCCGAGGGCTTGTCGAGCACCAGCAGATCCCGATCCTCGTACAGGATGCGCTCCTCCAGCCAGGCCGCCGGCCGCGCCGCCGCTCCCCCGGCGCGGACCCTTACCGGCGGAATCCGCAGCCGGTCCCCCGCGGCCAGCCGGTAGTCCGGCTTGATGCGGCGGCCGTTGACCCGCACCTCACCCTTGCGCAGCACCCGGTAGACCCAGGCGCGCGGCACGCTCTTGAGCTCGCGCATCAGGTAGTTGTCCACCCGCTGACCGGCGCGTTCGGGGTCGATCTCGACCGTGCGTACGCCGGGGGCGGGTCCGGGGGCGGTGGCCTTCATGGCGCGCATCATACCAGCAGGCCGCCCGACCGCCGGCGGGAACTCCCTAAGCAATTGAACTGACGGCACTAGATTGTTATATTGGCGACCGGATTTCCCCGATTGGCCCGCGAGCATCGCGCAGCGAATCGGCGGTCCTGCCGGTGTCCTCGGCAGGGCCATTACGGTCAACCGGCATGCCACGCCAGCCCACGCTGTCAGCGGCCTGCCAGACCGGGCCAGGCGCTTTCGAACCATCGAGCCAGAGTGACCGACCGGCGGATCAGCGCAGCCTCGCGGCCTGCGGCAACAACCTCCTCCGGCCCTTGCATCCCGCTCGATGCCGATATCCCGGCCGACCGGCTCACAGAGCCGTTAGACGCTTTTTCCCGAAAACTGATGGACGCTCCAATGACAGCATCCGCATACCAGGCAGTCGCAACCGGATTCAGCGGCCTGGCCCTTCTGTACCTGCTCGGCAGTCTGCTGGGCGCGGTGCGCACGGGACTGGCCGCACGACCGTTTGCCGGCGCTGCTGCGCGGATGCCCGACGAGCGCCGGCGAGATTCCACACATGAAAAGAATGCTGATCAACGCAACTCAGCCCGAGGAGTTGCGCGTGGCCATGGTCGATGGCCAGAAACTCTACGATCTCGACATCGAGGTTCCCGCCCGGGAGCAGAAAAAGTCCAACATCTATAAAGGCAAGATCACCCGCGTCGAGCCCAGCCTCGAGGCTGCCTTTGTCGATTACGGCGCCGAACGCCACGGCTTTCTGCCGCTGAAGGAAATCGCCCGCAGCTATTTCTCCGAAGCCGCGCGCAAGCAGTCCGGCCGCGTCAACATCGCCGATGCCGTGCGCGAGGGCCAGGAGCTGGTGGTGCAGGTGGAGAAGGAGGAGCGCGGCCAGAAGGGCGCGGCGCTGACCACCTTCATCAGCCTCGCCGGCCGCTACCTGGTGCTTATGCCCAACAACCCCCGCGCCGGCGGCGTTTCTCGCCGCATCGAGGGCGAGGACCGCGACCTGGTGCGCGACGCGATAGCCAATCTCAACATCCCCGACGGCATGGGCTTGATCGTGCGCACCGCCGGCGTCGGCCGCGCCATCGAGGAACTGCAGTGGGACCTCGACTACCTGCTGCAACTCTGGAGTTCGATCGAGAAGGCCGCCGAGTCCCGCCCCGCGCCTTTCCTCATCTATCAGGAAAGCAACGTCATCATCCGGGCGCTGCGCGATTACCTGCGCTCCGACATCGGCGAGATCCTGATCGACGACGCGGCCACCTACCAGCGCGCGCGCGAGTTCATGGAGCAGGTCATGCCCCACAACCTGCACAAGCTCAAGCGCTACGACGACAAGGTGCCCCTGTTCTCGCGCTACCAGATCGAGAGCCAGATCGAATCCGCCTTCCAGCGCGAGGTCACCCTGCCCTCCGGCGGTTCCATCGTCATCGACCACACCGAGGCCATGCTGTCGATCGATATCAACTCGGCGCGCGCCACCAAGGGCGCGGACATCGAGGAAACGGCGCTCAACACCAACCTCGAGGCCGCCGACGAGATCGCCCGCCAGCTACGCATCCGCGACCTGGGCGGCCTGATCGTCATCGACTTCATCGACATGACTCCCAGCCGCAACCAGCGCGAGGTCGAGAACCGGCTGCGCGAGGCGCTGAAGATGGACCGCGCCCGGGTCCAGGTCGGGCGCATCTCGCGCTTCGGCCTGCTGGAGATGTCGCGCCAGCGCCTGCGCCCCTCGCTGGGCGAGTCCAGCCAGATCGTCTGCCCGCGCTGCAACGGCCAGGGCACGGTCCGTGGCGTGGAGTCGCTGGCATTGTCGGTGCTGCGCATCATCGAAGAGAACGCCATGAAGGACAAGACGGCGCGGGTGGTCGCGCGCGTGCCGGTCGATGTCGCCACCTTCCTGCTCAACGAGAAGCGCAAGCCGCTCTACGAGCTCGAGACCCGGTACAGGGTCGGCGTGATGCTGATTCCCACGCCGTCCCTGGAAACCCCGGCCTACGACATCCGCCGCTTCCGCATCGACGAGGTCGGCGAGATCGCCGACACCTCCAGCTACGCGTTGTTCGAGGATGAGGAGACCGGGGACGAGGCCGCCGAACTGGTCAAGCCGGCGCCCCGGCCGGAGCAGCCGGCAGTGAAGATGGTCGCGCCTGCGGCGCCGGCACCGGCGCCCGCCCAGAACCCCGCGCCGGCCGCCGCCAGCCAGGCCCAGCCCGGCCTCATCCGCCGCCTGTGGGCCAGCCTATTCGGCACCCCCGAGGTGGAGGAGGAAAAAACGGAGCCGAAGAAGCCCGCGCGCAGCCGGGGCACGCGCTCCGATCGCGGCGGCCGTTCCGAGCGCAGCGGCCAGCGTCGCAGCCGCGGCGGCCGCAAGCGCGGCGGCACTGAGAACCACCGCGGCTCGGACAAGGAGGCCGGTGAAGCCCGCAAGGAAACACCGCGCAAGGAGAAACAGGACCAGGCAACGCCGGCCGCCGAGACCGAGAGCCGGCCGGCACCGGAAGCGAAGCCCGCCGCCGAGGGCGAGGGTTCGTCGCGCAGCCGCTCCCGCCGCGGCCGCCGCGGTGGCCGGCGTCGCTCCAGTCGGGCCAGGTCCGCCGAGGCCGGCGGCAACGGCAATCGTCAGGAAAGCCGCACCGATTCCGAACCGAAGTCCGGCGCCGCAACCGGCGCTGACAGGCCCGCGCCTGCTGGGTCGTCGACCGGTTCCTCGGACATGCCGAAGACCGATACGCCAAAGGCGGACACTGCCAGGCCCGAGGCAGCGAAGCCTGACGCGAGGAAACAGGCAGCCCCCGCTGCCGAGGCACCGAAGCCCGAACCGCACAAGACCGAGACGCCCGCCGCACCCAAGGCGATCGAATCGCCGGCCGCCGCACCGGCTGCCGCGGACAAGCCGGCGACGCCACGCTCGGCCAGCGGCGAGGACTGAACGTGCCGAGGCACGACGAAACGGAAACATGACCATGAAGGGCGTGTCATGAGCAACGAAAAGATCCGCGTACTCTTTGTCTGCATGGGCAACATCTGCCGTTCGCCCACGGCCCAGGGCGTGTTCGAGGCATTGTTGGAACGCGAAGGACTGGCGGACCGCATCGAGGTGGACTCCGCCGGCACCCATGCCTATCACGTCGGCGAGCCGCCGGACCCGCGCGCGCAGGAGGCCGCCCGCAACCGCGGCGTGGAGCTGGCTCACCAGCGCGCACGCCGGGTGGCGGAATCCGATTTTCTCGAGTTCCACTATGTCGTCGCCATGGACCAGAGCAACCTCGAGGACCTGCGCGCCCTCTGCCATCCCGACTACGAGGCACGTTTGCACCTGTTCATGAACTTTGCCCCGGACTACGGCGAAACCGATGTCCCCGACCCCTACTACGGCGGCCGCCAGGGCTTCGAACGGGTGCTGGACATGATCGAACAGGCAGCGGCCGGCCTGCTCGCCGACATTCGCCGGCGGCACGGTCTGGACTGATCCGGCCCGGGGAGATGAACATCGCGGAGTCCGCTGTGCTGCATCCGGCCGCGGCTGTCAGCCGAAGAAGCATCCGTACGGATCATCCTTGACCAGCGCCAGAAAGGCCTCCAGGTTGTCCACTTCCGGCATCGGCTCGTAGGTTTCCCAGCGCCCGTTGGATCGCCGCCAGTACACACGCCAGCGACCCCGTGACTTGACGTAACGTGCGCGGGCCACCGGCGTTTCCAGCCGCCGTTTCGGGTCCTGCCAATCGGCACGGATCTCGAACAGATCAAGCGTCTGGTCCTTCAACCGGTAGCCGAGGTCCACCTGATCGCGCAGATGCGGCGGCGGCCGATGCCGCTCCAGATAGTCGCGCATCAACCGTTCGATGCGCGCCTGCTCGAATTCGCTCAGTGCCATGCCGGGCTCCGCTTTCAGGCGGCCGGCCGCGGCAGCCGGCCATCGACCTCGAACAGGGCGCGCGGAAACTGCCAGGCCCTGTCCTCTCCCTTGGCCCAGAAGCTTACCTGCTCGTCACCGGTCTCGCACAGCCAGGCCTGCTGCCGGGTCGGTCGCCGCGAGCGCAGGCCCTCGGGCGCAAACAGCGCGACGTTGGTGCCGCCGGCGGGATCGCGGGCCGAGGCATACTCGAACAGGACCACGCCCGCCCGGCGCATGGCCTGCCCCAGCGCCTGGGTCGGACCATAGTCGGTAGGACTGCGCAAGGCATCACCAAAGGCGTCGAAGGGGGGCTTGTGCAATTGCACGCCCTGCGCGCTGCCGTAGCGCGCCTGGAACAGGGTGTGCTGGGAATGCAGGAGCGCCGGCGGCGGCTCGGCCATGCCGGTCCGGAATACGAAGCGGTAATAGGCGCATTCGTGCAGCAGCGTCTCGCGCGACAGGGCGGCATAGAACAGGGCCGGCTCGTGCCGGCGGCCGAAGCGGGAGCCATGGGGGAGCGGCGGATAGCGGAAGGGTGTCGCCAGCAGCCAGTGCAGGTTGCGAGCCCCTTCCGGCAACGGCGGCTTGGCGGATTCGATCAGGGACTCCAGAACGGCCTGCTCGGCAAGGGAGTCGACCAGGTTCAGGGTTGCCACCTGCTCCTGGCTCTCCACCATGCGCAGCAGGGTACCGGACAGTTCGCGGATACAGGCCTCGTCGGCGCAGGCCGCCCAGATGTCGCTCACGGACGGCCCCGCAGGGCGTCCAGATAAGCGACCACTTCACCCAGCCCCTGCACCTGCCGCATCTGCTCGGCGGGCACACCGCCGGTGTCGATGTTGCGGGTATGCAGCCAGTGCCGCATCTGCTCTCGGTCACCGCCCACCAGTGCGTACAAACTGCGGTAGACCCGGATCAGCAGCAGCGCCAGCTCGCCCGACTTGCCGTGGGGATCGAGACCCTTGCGGCGGATGGTGGTCGGGTCCTTGCCGATGATGGCCTTGACGTCCTGCTGGGTCAGACCCAGCTCGCGCCCAGCCTTGAGCACGGCCTGGCCGAGAACGGCGGCCTCGTCGATGGTCGGGTGACTCAGGGCGCCCATCTTCCTCTCCTGTCATGCATATGCATAAAGTAGTCATGATTTGATGCAAATGCAAGGAAGGTGGCCCGACCGGCCCGGGCTCGGCCTTGCCATGAACCCCCGGCTGAACCAACATGGCAGGCTGCAACCCGCTCAGGGACCGGAAATGCCCGACAACCTGCCTACCACCGAGGAAATGCGCCGCTGGATCGGCCGCGAGGTCGCCTACGAGGGCCGTGTCTGTCGCATCGTGGAACTGCTCGAGGACCAGGGCGCGCTGGTGGTCGAGTGCACGGGCGACGAGCGCACCATCCAGGCCAATCAGTACGGCGACGCCACCCGCCGCGTCCCGCGCACCCTCACCATTCCGCTGACCGACGAGGACGGCCGCCCCACCCCCCAGTTCGGCCTGCTCCGACGCCTGATCGAATCGGCCTGAGCGGCGCCTCCGGCCTGTCCGGATTCAGCCGGCCAGCAGGCGGGCGACCCGTTCCAGGTCCGCGGGCGTGTCCACGCCGGGACCCGGCAGTTCGGGCGCGTCGGCGACATGGATGCGGGTGCCCATCCAGAGCGCGCGCAACTGTTCCAGCATCTCGCTCTGCTCGATGGGCGCCGGCGGCCAGTCGCGGTAGCCGCGCAGGTAGCCGGCGCGGTAGGCATACAGCCCGATGTGGCCGAGGTGCGGCACGCCGGCCGGCAGCTGCGGGCTTTCGGTGACGAACTCGTCGCGGTCAAAGGGAACGGGCGCGCGGCTGAAGTAGAGCGCATAGCCGGCGCGATCGCGCACCACCTTGACCCGATGCGGGTCGAAGAACTCCGCGGCCTCGGTGATGGGAAAGCAGAGGGTGGCGATACCGGCATCGGGATGGGCCGCCAGGTCCTCGGCCACGTGCCGTAGCAGCGCCGGCGGCATCAGCGGCTCGTCGCCCTGGAGGTTGACCACCAGCGTCTCGTCCGGCCAGTCCTCGGCCGCCACCACCTCCGCCAGACGGTCGGTGCCGGAGTGATGGTCGGCACGGGTCAGGAGGGCGCGGCCACCGAAGGCCTCGACCGCCGCCAGCACCCGGGCATCGTCGGTCGCGACCAGCACCGTTTCGGCGCCGCTAGCCTCGGCACGGCGGTAAACATGCTCGATCATGGGACGCCCGGCGATGTCCGCCAGCGGCTTGCCCGGCAGGCGCGAGGAAGCGTAGCGGGCGGGGATGACGACCTTGAACGCGGTCACGGGGACGCTATTCGACCTCTTCCTCGGCGGGCAGCTCGCGCGCCTCCTCCTCCAGCATCACCGGGATGCCGTCACGGATGGGAAAGGCCAGGCGATCGACCTTGCACACCAGTTCCTGCTCGGCCTGGCGATAGACCAGCGGCCCCTTGCAGATGGGACAGGCGAGGATGTCCAGCAGCTTCTTGTCCATGGCAGGTTTCCGTCGATTCGATGTGGCGCGGGAAGCGTGGTATTAACCCGGCAACCCAATATGTCGTGTTCAGCCGGGCCTTTCCCTTGATCTTGAACCTGTCAGGGATGCAGAGAAAGCCCCTGCACTGCGTTGTGGCGCTTGCCAAGGGCTGGGCCATTGCCGGCGAGCCACGCCTTGTTCAGCGGCTTTCTCTGCATCCTGAACACGATAATATTGGGTTGCCGGGTTAATAATAGCAGAACCCGCGCCGCCGGCCTCAGCGCAGCCGTTTCTCGAGCAGCGGCCACAGCCGCTCGTCCACCTCGGCCTCGACTTCCAAATACCAGTCTCCCTCGCCGGCAAACCGCGCCCACTTCACCGCATCCTTGGCGGTCATCACCACCGGATCGCCGTCGGCCACGTCCGCGCGGTCTTCCTGGGTGAAGGGATGATGATCGGGGAAGGGATACTCGACCACCTCGAGGCCACTCCGGCGCAGCAGCTCGAAGAAGCGCTGCGGATGACCGATGCCGGCCAGGGCATGCACGCGCCGCCCGCGCCAGGCCTCCAGCGACTCGCGTCGCGCCGGATCGACCAGCGACACCAGCGCGACCGGTCGCAGCTTCAGACGGTACTCGCCACGGCCGGCCAGGCCCTGGGTCACCACGAAGTCCACCTCGCGCAGGCGCGCGGCCGGTTCGCGCAGCGGGCCGGCGGGCAGGCAGAAGCCGTTGCCCAGCCGGCGCACCCCGTCGAGCACGGCGATCTCCAGGTCCCGGCCGAGCCGGTAGTGCTGCAGGCCGTCGTCGCTGAGCAGGATGTCGCAGTCGCTGTGCGCGAGCAGTTGGCGCGCCGCCTCCACGCGGTCCGGTCCCACGGCCATGGGACATCCGGTCAATCGCGCCAGCAGCACGGGCTCGTCGCCCACCACCCGTGGATCGCTGTCGCCGCGCACCTGTTGCGGCCAGGTCCGCGCGCCGCCGCCGTGGCCGCGGGCGATCAGCCCCGGGCGGAAACCCGCTTCGCGCAGGCGCCGCGCCAGCCAGGCCACCAGCGGCGTCTTGCCGGTGCCGCCGACGGTGATGTTGCCGACCACGATCACCGGTACCGGCAGCCGCTGCACCCGCAACAGGCCCCGGCGGTACAAGCGGCGGCGCACGGTCACCAGCGCACAGAACAGCCAGGCCAGCGGCAGCAGCCAGAGCGCCGCCGGGGAGCGGCCGTACCAGAGTCGCTGCAGACGTTCGGCGAGCGCCACGATCCGCGCCTCAGCCCGCCGGATGCTCGTTGAACTGCATGCGGTACAAGGCCGCGTAATGCCCCTCCGCCGCCAGCAGCTCGGCATGGGTGCCGCATTCGACCACCCGGCCGCGATCCAGCACCAGGATGCGGCTGGCGTTCTCGACCGTGGACAGGCGGTGAGCGATGACCAGCGTGGTGCGACCCGCCATCAGCCGTTCCAGCGCGCCCTGGATGGCGCGCTCGGATTCCGTGTCCAGCGCCGAGGTCGCCTCGTCCAGCACCAGGATGGGGGCGTCCTTGAGCAGGGCGCGGGCGATGGCGATGCGCTGGCGCTGGCCGCCCGACAGCAGCACGCCCTTCTCGCCCACCGGCGTATCGAAGCCCTGCGGTAGCTGCTCGATGAACGCCAGCGCATTGGCCATCTCCGCAGCGCGGCGGATAGCGGCCTCGTCGACCTCGCCGGCGCGCCCGTAGGCGATGTTGCGCGCCACCGTGTCGTTGAACAGGATCACTTCCTGGCCGACCACCGAGATCTGCCGGCGCAGGTCGGCCAGCCGGTACTCGCGCAGGTCATGGCCGTCGAGGCGGATGCTGCCCGCGTCGGGATCGTAGAATCGTGGCAACAGGTTCACCAGGGTCGACTTGCCCGAGCCCGAGCGGCCGACGATGGCCAGGGTCTCGCCCGGATGCACCTCGAAGCCGACTGCGTCCAGCACCCGGCCCTTGTCCGGGTCGTAGCCGAAGCTCACCCGGTCGTAGATGATCTCGCCGCGCGCACGATCCAGCCGCAGGGTCCCGGTATCGCGCTCCCCCGGCTCGTCGAGCAGTTCGAAGATGCTCTCGGCCGCGGCGATGCCGCGCTGCAGGCTGGCATTGACGCTGGTCAGCCGCTTCAGCGGCGGCATCAAAAGCATCATGGCGGTGATGAAGGACACGAAATCGCCGGCGGAAATGGTTTCGCGCATGGACTGCTCGGTGGCCAGATAGATCACCAGCGCCAGCGTGGCCGCGCCCAGGAACTGCACCACCGGCACGCTGGCGGCGCTGGTGGCGATCATCTTCATCTGCAGGGTGCGGTTCTTGCGGTTGATGCGGTCGAAGTTCTCGCGCTCCATGTCCTGGCCGCCGAAGGCCTTGATCACCCGCTGGCCGACGATCACTTCTTCCGCGATGTGGGTGACGTCGCTCATGGAGTTCTGGATACGGCGGCTGATGGCGCGGAAGCGGCGGCTGATGTAGCGGATGAGCACCGCCATCACCGGTCCTATGGCGAGGAACAGCAACGCCAGCCAGCCGGAAATGTAGAACATCCAGGCGAGCAGGAAGATCACGGTGAAGCTGTCGCGGATGAGGATGGTGACGGCATTGGTGCTGGCCTGCGCCACCTGCTCCACGTTGTAGATCAGCCGACTGACCAGGGTGGATCCGTTGACGCGGTCATAGTAGCTCGCCGGCAGTTCCAGCACCTTGGCGAACATCTCCGTGCGCAGGACCTCGATCACCTTGCGCCCGATCCAGGACATGCCGTAGTTGGCGGCAAATCCGGTGAGCCCGCGCACCAGGAACAGGGCGATCAGCGCCAGCGGGATGGCCCGGATCATGTCCGGGTCCTTGGCCACGAAGCTCTCGTCGAGCATCGGCTTCATCAGCGCCGCGAACAGCGCATCGGTGGCGCCATACAGGGCCATGGCGAGGCTGGAGGCCAGGAACAGCTTCCAGTGCGGCAGCGCGTAGCGCAGCAGTCGTCGGTACTGAGCCCAGCCGTCGGCGGCCTGCCCGGAGCTTGCCGTCATTCAGGGCTGTTCCTGGTGCTGCACCGTGGCCAGCGACAGCTGTTCGATGCCGAGCTGGCGCGCGACATCCATCACCGTCACCACCGACTGGTGCGGGGCCTGGCCATCGGCCCGGATCAGCAGCGGCAGGTCGCGGCGGTCGCCCATGGCCTGGCGCAGGGCCTTGCGCAGGGTTGCGGCCTCGGTGTTCACCACCTGCTGGTCGTCGATGAAGTACTCGCCGCGCTCGTTGACGGTCACCTCCAGGATCTCCTTCGGCGCCTCGGTCGGCTCGGCACTGGCCTCGGGCAGGTCCACCTTGAGCTGGGCCTCGCGGTCGAAGGTGGTGGAGACCATGAAGAAGATCAGCAGCAGGAAGACCACGTCGATCAGCGCGGTCAGGTTGACCTCCGGCTCCTCGCGGCGGCGGCGGCTGCGGATTCTCACAGCACCTCCTCGGTGTCCGGATCCTCCTCGCGCTCGCCCTGGAAGACCTCGACCATCTTCATGGCCTCTTCTTCCATGCGCATCACCAGCATGTCCACCCGGCCGCGGAAGTAGCGGTAGAACATGAGCGCGGGAATGGCCACCGACAGGCCGGCGGCGGTGGTGATCAGCGCCTCGGAGATGCCGCCGGCGAGCACGCCGGGGTCGCCCACGCCCTGGGTGGTGATGGCGGTGAACACCTTGATCATGCCGATCACGGTGCCAAGCAGGCCGAGCAGCGGCGAAATGGCGGCGATGGTGCCGAGGGTGTTCAGGTAGCGTTCGAGTTCCAGCACCACGTGGCGGCCGGTGTCCTCGATGGCCTCCTTCATGATCTCGCGGTCATGGTGCAGGTTGACCAGGCCGGCGGCCAGTATCCGCCCCAGCGGCGAGCCCGAACGCAGCGTCTGCAGGCGCACCGCATCGAGCTGGTTGTCGCGCACCCACTTCCAGACCTCGGCGACCAGGTGGCGCGGGATCACCCGGCGCACGCGCAGCATCCACATCCGTTCGCCGATGATGGCCACGGCAATCACGGAGCAGGCCAGTATCGGCACCATCAGCCAGCCGCCCGCTTTGATCAGTTCAAACACGGTTCGCAATCCTGTGTGGTGGGAATTCCTTTTGGCGCGGCCACTTGCGCCGCGACCGCTCGCCTCCAATCCGCCCTATCATACGGTTTTGCCGGGTCCGGTGCACGATGCCAGAGCCGGCGCCCGCTCTGCCTCAGCGGCTCCGGCCGGATCGCACCCGCGCCCAGCCGGAACCGGATGGCGCCGCCCTGCGCCGTATCCAGCGCCCGCACCCCCATCTCGGCATAGCGGGCCTGTACTTCGGCCCGCGGAAAGCCGTAGCGGTTGCGGTAGCCGACCGGGTACAGCACCCATTCCGGGGCCACGGCGGCAATGAAGGCCGCGGTCGAGGACGTGGCACTGCCGTGGTGGGGCGCCACCAGCACCTCGGCGCGCAGTGCATCCGGCAGCGCGCGCACCAGCGCCCGCTCGGTGGCCCGCTCGATGTCGCCCGGCAACAGCAGCCGGCTGCCGTCGGCGGCGGTGATCTTCAGCACGCAGGAGGCATCGTTGCCCGGCCGCTGGCCGGCCACCGGGTGGAGCATCTCGAAGCGCACCCCGTCCCATTGCCATGCCTGACCGCGGCGGCACTGCCGCAGCGGCCGCTGCGGCAGGCGCTCGGGCAGACTGGCGAGCACGCTGTAGACCGGCAGCGCGGCCAGCAGCGAACGTGCGCCGCCGATGTGGTCGTTGTCACCGTGGCTGATCACCAGCCGGTCCAGCGCGCGCACGCCCCGCGACCGCAGCAGCGGCACCAGCACCGCCTCGCCGGTATCGAAACCGCTCTGGAAACGCGGGCCGGTGTCATAGACCAGGGCGTGCGTCCACGTCCGCACCACCAGCGCCAGCCCCTGCCCCACGTCCGCCAGCGTCACCTCCGCCACACCCGGCGGCGGCGCCTGCGTCGCCGGGTGCAGCAGCGGCAGCCACATGAGCGCGCCCAGCGCGCGCCCCGGCACCCCGCGCGGCGCCAGCAGCCACAGGGTCCCGAACCCGGCCAGCGCGAAGACCACTGGCCCGACCGCGGCGGATACGGCCGCGAACGGCAGCGACGCCAGCGGCGCCAGCAGCCCGTCATCGAGCAGGGCAAAGGCACGGGCCGCGACGCCAAGCAGCCAGCCACCCGGCAGACCGGCAGCCTCCAGCGCCAGCCCCGCCAGCCCGGCCGGCACCACCGCCACCCCCACCCAGGGCACGGCGACCAGGTTCGCCAGCCAGCCCACCAGCGAGGCCTGCTGGAAGACCAGCAGTGATACGGGCGCAAGCCCCAGCGCCAGCAGCACCGGGATGCGCAGTCCGGCAATCCAGGCACGGATACCCCTGCGCGGCGCAGTGCGACCCGCGGCCAGGTAAAGGATGAGCGCCACCGCCAGAAAGGACAGCCAGAAGCCCACCGACAGCGCCGCCAGCGGATCGAACAGCAGCACCGCGATCAGCGCCAGCGCCCAGCCCTCACGCCGCCGCACCTGCCGCCCCGCGCCGAGGGCCAGCGCCAGTACCGCCAGCATCACCAGCGCCCGGCGGGTGGGAATGGACAGCCCCGCCAGCAGCGCATAGCCCGCCGCCAGCACCAGCCCCGCGAGCAGCGCAGCCCGCGGCGCCGCCAGTACCGTGCACAGTCGCGCGCTGCGCGACCACAGCCAGCCGCCCAGCCCTGCGCCCAGCGCCGCCGCCAGCCCGACATGCAGCCCGGAAATCGCCATCAGGTGACCGGTCCCGGTATCGCGAAAGCGCGCCCACTGGGCATCGTCCACGCCCTGCCGGGCACCCAACAGCAGCGCCAGCAGCACACCCGCGCCCGGCGTCTGCCCCAGCCGGCCCGCGAGCCGGTCGTACAGCGTCTGGCGCAGGGCCGCGAGGCCGCCGCCCTCGCCCACCCGGCGGTTGTCCGGGTCGCGGCGCACGTAGCCGGTGGCGCCGATGTCCTGCACGAACAGCCAGCGCTCGTAGTCGAAGCCGCCGGGGTTGAGAAAGCCCGCCGGGCGCTTCAGCCGCACCCGCAGGCGCCAGATCTCGCCGCCCCGCGGCCGCTGGTCGGTGCGGTACCAGCTCAAGCGCAGGCGGGTCGGGATCGATATACAGTCGGGGGCCGCCGCCACCGGATCGAACCGGAATCTCAGCGCGCGGCCGACCCGTTCGGGAAGCGAGGCGATGCGGCCGCAGAGCACCAGGTCGTGGCCCTCAAGGGAAGACGGCAGCCGATCCGCCAGGCGCTGCTCCGCGGCCTGCCAGAACAGGGCCAGGCCGAGCAGGAAGGCCCCGACCAGCCGCGCGGGCCGCCAGGCCAGCAGGCCAAGGACGAGCAGCCACAAGGGCCAGCCGGGCAGGGGCGGCAGGGATTGCGCAAGCAGGGGCAGGCACAGCGTGCCCGCCAGCAGGGCCAGTGCAAGCGACAGCATCGTTCTTCCCTGAACGAAATCATGG